>JANOFZ010000463.1:0-10328 GCA_031413935.1 Thermoleophilia bacterium
ATTCCACGCCTCGGGCTCCCGCTGACCGACACGATCTACGTTCACGTGCGTGCGACCGCGCTCTACGGGTTCGTGCTCCTCGCGGTCGGGGTCTTCCTCTGGCGGCTTCGCAAGGAGCTTCCGGGAATCGCACGGGGCGGACTGCTCCTGCTGGCTGTGCTGCTCGTGCAGATGACCGTCGGGGAGATCCAGTATCGCAATGCTCTCCCCTGGTGGCTGGTTGCGATCCATGTCTCGCTTGCGGCGTCGATCTGGGTTCTGACGATCGGGATCGCGTGGGTGCTCCACCGTCCTCCCGCGCCCCTCGTGGCGGCTGACCGCCGCTAAGCTCCCCTGATGGAGAACGAACTCAGAGTTGACGAGCGGCCGGCGCTGCGCCGACCCGTCCTGATAGCGGCGTTTCGCGGCTGGAATGACGGCGGCCAGGCTGCGACGCTTGCGGGCGGGACGCTCGTGCGGTCATGGAACGCGCGGCGCATCGCCGAGATCGACCCTGAGGGCTTCGTCGACTTCCAGGCGACGCGACCGACCGTGACGCTCGATGAAGGGCTCACGCGACAGATCGACTGGCCCGAGAACGTCTTCCATGTCGCCTCGATCCCCGGAGCTGATCGCGACGCCGTGATCCTCATGGGTGTCGAGCCGAATTACCGCTGGCGCGCGTTCAACGACCTCGTCGTCGGCTTCGCTCGCGAGCTCGGTGTCGAGTTCGTCGTCACGCTCGGAGCGCTCCTCGCCGACGTCCCGCACACGAGGGACGCTCCGGTCACGGGAGCTGCGAGCGATCTCTCGCTCGTCGAGGAGCTCGGGCTGCAGCCGTCGCGGTACGAGGGGCCGACGGGGATCGTCGGCGTGTTGCACGACGCGTTCCGGCAGGCTGAGATTCCAACCGTGAGCCTCTGGTCGGCCGTGCCGCACTACGTTTCGCTCGCACCGAGCCCGCGCGCAGCGCGCGCTCTTTGTGATCGCCTCGGCGAGCTCCTCGGGATCGAGCTCGATCTTTCGGAGCTCGAGGAGGCAGAGGAGATCTACGCAGAGCAGATCACGGAAGCAGTCGCCTCGGACCCCGAGACGGCCGCGTACGTCGAGGAGCTCGAGCGGCGGGCCGACTCGATCGACGAGCTGCTCGACGAGGACGATCTCCCTACCGGGGAGTCGCTTGCCGCCGAGCTTTCGCAGTTCCTGCGCGACCGCGAGAGCGGCGACTCGCCGCCGGGGTAGAACGTCGCATCTCCGCTCGATCGGATGCGTCGGCGGCGACGAGGCGCACCTCAGCACGGATCGCGGAGCGCGGGCGTCGACGCGATACCGCCTTGCGCAAGGCCGTTGAGGCGGACCTGAACTGAGCGAGACACGCGGGAAGCGTGGCACGAATCATGCTACGTGCGCTATAGCACTCTCTGTTGGCGGTGCGTCTTCGCCGGGGGCCGCGGCCTTGCCGTCCTCGGTGGATGCGCCGTCGATCTTTCCGGTCGCATCGGACAAATCCGGCGCTGCGGCAGTTTCACCAGCCCCGACCACCGCTCCCGTTCCGGCCGCACGACGCTTCTTGCGCCTGCGGCGCGACTTGCGGACGGGCGCCTTCGGTGCAGGAAGGTTCTCGGCCAGCGCGTTCGCGATCTCCGTCATGGTGCCGAGATCCTCTCTCGCCTGTTCGAGCAGCGCGGTCGCGCGAGGGGTGTAGGCATCCGCGGAGGCAAGCAGAGCGGCTCCGACGGAGAGCGGCAGCGCTCTTGCGACCTGAACGAGCTTGGCGATATTGTCCTCGTGCCGGTGCCCGCGCGAGTTGGCGACGGCCCCGAGGAGGCGCTTCGCCTCGGGGAACTCGGCGCTCGCGCGACGATCCTGCACCTTGCGCGTAGCCCGGGCAAGCTTCCAGGTCCAGCGGCCGAGAATCTGCTCTGGTGCAGCGGCCTTGCCGTCGCCGATTGCGCGCAACAGGATCCGAACGCCGGCCGTCCGATCCTTCTCCCACGGGAGTGCCTGACTGACGAGCGTGACGAGATCGTCGAAGTCGGCCCGTTCGACCGGAGTGGCAACGCGATCGGCGAGCGCGGTCATCCGGAGCCGACGGTTCGGGTTCTCGGCGGCGCAGACAGCGAGGAACGTCTCCAGCGCCCCCTTGCCGGCCCGACCCTCCGTGAATTTGCGCGCGAACTCGATGCGCTGGTCGAATCGGATCTGTCTCCCGGCGATCGTTGCCCAGAAACGTTGCTCTTCGTCGTCGAGGAACTTCGGGTCGATGCGCTGCCACTCGCGCTGGATGACGGCGAGTCGCCGCACCACGTCGGGTGTCACGGGCACGAGCCACGGAACCGGCGACAGCAGGCGACGCGCGCGACGCTGCTGACGCCGCCGCGGTGCCGGCGTGACGCGCGCGCCCTCCCGGTAGAAGTCGGCGTCGAGCAGAGAGTGGAGAGAGATCACGCGGTCGTTGTGTGTCGAGCCCTTTGTCACGAAGTCGACGACGACTCCTGCTTCCTTGCGCGAGTGCATGCGCATGATGCGGCCGATGCGTTGCTGGTAGACGCGGCGCGAGGCCGTCGGCGCCAGGTGGAAGCAGACGGTTGCACGCGGCGAGTTCCATCCCTCGGCGAGGAGTTGCGCATTGATGAGGACGTTGATCTCGCCGCGCTCGTACGCAGCCAGCGTCTCGGCGAGCCTCACGGGGGGCGTCTTACCGGATACTGCCTCGGCCTTTAGCCCTGCGGCGCGGAACTCCTGGGCCAGGTTGTAGGCGTGCTCGACACCGGCGGCGTAGACGATGCCGGGCGTCGTTCCAAATCGCTCTCGATAGAGGCTCGCGGCTGCCTGGTTGAGCGCCGAATGATCGAGCGCTGCCGCGAGCGCGCGCTCCTCGAAGTCGCCGCCGACGATGGGCACCGAGTTGATTGCAGCTGCAGGAGGAACTCTCAGGCACCGAAGGGGCGCGATCAGTCCGCGACGCGCGGCGTCCGCGAGCGGGAGATCGTCGACCGACGCCGGGAAGACGTCCGAGACCTGCTTCGCGATCAGCTGCTCGGTCGCGGTCATGCCTATGTAGACCGGCTCGCTGAAGGAGCGGATCGCCGCGCTCGTCTTCTCACCGAGGGCAGTGTGGGCCTCATCACAGATCACGAGTTGATAGGCGCTCCGTGAGATCTCATTGGCGTGGCGGGCAAACCAGGCGTACGTCTGGATCGTGATCGGGTCGTCCCGGAGCGGCTCCTTGCCACCTTCGATCGCGTCGGTGAAGCGGTCGGCGTATCCCTCGGTCGTCAGGTCTCGTTGGAACTGCGAGACGAGGAGCCGACGGTGGGTGAGGATCAGGATCCCGAGGTGCCGCGCTGATTCGACGAATCCAGCTGCGGCGATCGTCTTGCCCGAGGCCGTCGGGTGGCGGAATCGATAGCGTCGCGTCGCGCCCGGATCCTCTCCGGTGAACGTAGGCTCGTCTGCGTCGAGGTCGACGACGCCGGCGTCGAAGTCGTCGTCCTCCTCGTCGAGCTCGACCGGATCGGCTTCGGCGGCCTCGATGCCGTTCCCGTTGCCGTTGCCGTTCCCGTTCTCCTCGGCGTTGCGCTGATTCGCTGCGATCAGCTCGGTCAGCATTCCGGCGAGCGCGTCGACCTGGTGGCGCCGGAGATCGGTGCCTGACGCGGTCTGCGGCTTCGGTGCAGCGAGCACTCGTTCGAGGCCGAGCATCAGCCCGTAGTGCACCCGCCAGGGGCCGGAGGGGGTGCGGTTGCCGGCGTCCATCTCGACCACGGCGTCATCGAGTGCACGACGGCGTGCGGTGCCAGGAGCGAGGGCGGCAGCGGGATCCTCACCGGAGTGAAGGAACGGCTCGCCGTACCAGGCCTGAGCGCGGAGCGCGGCGGCCTCCAGGCCTTCTGCCGGCTCCGACGACGGATGTGTCGGATTGAAGTCGGTCTCTTGCATATGCGCAGCACACGGTTGAAGTGCTGCATTCCTTGAGGATCAGCATGCTCATGCGTTTCGGGCGCATTGGAGCTGTGCTGTAGGTCGGACTCTACCGAAACACGGCAGGTAGTGGGGGTGTTTCGGCTGCGGGGGACATTCCGTCGCCTGGCTGAAGCCAGGCGACGCGCAAAGCTCGGCGCCTGGCTTCAGCCAGGCGACGGAACGGCCACCTCCTCACGCCGCTCCCGTGTGTGGACGCGCGTGCACCACGCGTCGATGAGCGCCACGTACTCACGCCGTGCGGCCTCGATGTCACCGGGAACGAACACGTCGAGTGTGGCCGCAACGTCAACTCGACCTGCGGGTGCTCTCAGACCGGCGATCGCGCGGTAGCTTCCCCGAGCCCACTCTCGCGGATGGGTGCAGAGACCGTGCCGGACGGGGTTGAGGGCGATGTATCCGAGCGCCATCAGGAACTGGGCCTCGGTCGTCGTCCTCCTCGACCAGAACGGACTCTGGAACCGATGGCCCTCGCGCTCGTGGCGCTTGTTGAACGCGCGCGCGTAGCGTCCGAGCATGAGCTGCATGAAGAAAGAGAGATTTGGCTCGGACATCCGCACGTAGAGGTGCGAGTGCGTATCGAGGTCGGCGTAGGAGAGGATCGTGACGCTCGTCTGACGGGCCGCTTCGCCCCGGATCGTGGCGAGCGTGTTGGCGTCGCGGGCGTCGAGGATGATTCGGCCTCGGTCGTTGCCGTTGAAGCAGATGTGATGAAGGGCGCCGGCAGCGTCACGGCGGTCTCTCGAGGGCATCTGATGAGCGTGCCGGATCTTCCGTGCCCGCACAATTGTCTCTTTCGGACGATTTGTGGGTGGTTGCCGTTCCGCCGCCTGGCTGAAGCCAGGCGGTATGCGCACGTGAACCGCCCTGCGTTGGTTGGGGCCGGTCGGTCCGCCGCCTGGCTGAAGTCAGGCGGCATGCGTGTGTGGTGCGCGCAGCCCTGGCTTCAGCCAGGGCGTCGACCGCTCGTGGCTACGCGGTCGCGAGCAGTGCGCCGGTCGCGCGCTGCGACGCGCCGCTCTCGTCCAGGTAGCGGGTCAGGCCGCCGCGGAAGAACGGGAACCCCGCTCCCAGGATCAGGCACGCGTCGATCTCCGCTGCGGAGGAGACCACGCCCTCGTCGAGCATGTGCCGGGCCTCGTCCGCGAGCGCCTCGAGCAGCGCTGCGTGCAAATCGTCGACCGCCTGCCGTGCATCGCCCGTGACGACGACGTCCATCTCGCCGTTTGCGAAGCTCTCGAGCGTGGGTGAGAGCGGGAAGCGATCGGGGAACGCGTCGTGCAGCGTGTGCAGTACGTGATTCGCGACCCGCGGGCCGACCATGGCGAGGAGCGCCGACGGCGGCATCGGAATGCCGATTCGCAGCGCTGCCTCGTCCGTCTCCTCGAACGTGTTTCCGTTCTCGAGCGCCTGCATGAGCACGCTCGACTGTCGCGTGAGCAGGCGGTTGACGACGAAGGCGGGAGCATCCTTCACGAGCACGCCGCGCTTGCCGAGCTTCTTCGTCACGTCCCAGGCCGTCGCGAGCGTGATGTCGTCGGTCGACGTGGCACGGACGAGCTCCACGAGAGGCAGAACTGCCACCGGGTTGAAGAAGTGCATGCCCACGACCCGCTCCGGGTGGCGGAGGTGCCGTGCCATCGCGGAGACCGACAGTGATGACGTGTTGGTGACGAGCAGGCACTCCTCCGAGACGACCGCCTCGAGCGCGGCGAACACCTCCTGCTTGACAGCGATCTCCTCGAACACGGCCTCGATCACGAGACCGCATCCAGCGAAGGCCGCGGTGTTCGTTGCCCCGCTGACGATCGAGCCGAGGAACCGGGCCTTGCCCTCGGCGAGTCGACCCCGCGCCACCTGCTTCTCCAGATCCGCGCGCACCGCCGCAACGGCCTCCTCGACCCGGCTGGCGTCGATGTCCGTGATCACGACCGGCACCTCGAGTCGGCGGAGGAACAGCGTCGCGAGCTGCGTTGCCATCAGGCCCGCGCCGACGACGCCGACCCGCTCGATGCGGCGCGGCTTCGCATCGGGGATGCCGATGCCCTTCTTGATTCGCCGCTCGATGAGGTCGAAGGCGTACACACCTGCCTGGGCCTGCGGGCCGGGGAGGAGGTCGGCGAGCGCGTCCTCCTCCGCCGCGTAGCCCTGGGCGATCGTCCACTCCGCGGATCCCGCGATCAGCTCGAGTGCGCGATACGGGGCGAGGGCCACGCCGTGCACGGCATCGTCGACGGCGTACCGTGCCTTCGCGCAGATCTCGGCCGCATCGGACAGGTCGACCGTCTCCCGCGCGGGCGGTGGCGTTTCGACCGCTCCCACAAGCCACTCGATCGAGTCGTCGAGGAACTCGACGTCGTCGAGGAGCGCGTCGGCGAGGCCGAGCTCGGCTGCACGGGACGCGTTGATCAGCCTGTTCTGCTTGAGTGGGTTCGCGACGATCAACTCGACCGCTGCGGCAGCCCCGACAAGCCGCGGGGTGAGCTGCGTGCCGCCCCAACCGGGGATGATCCCGAGGAAGACCTCGGGGAAGCCGATGTGGCGGACCGAGCGGGCGACCGTGCGGAAGTCGCAGTGGAGGGCGATCTCGAGTCCGCCGCCGACGGCGGCGCCGTTGATCGCGGCGAGCGTGGGGAACGGCAGATCGCGGATCGCCCCGAATGCTTCGTGTCCACCGACGGCAGCGGCGCGCGCGAGCTCCGGCGTCGACATGCGCGGAAACTCGGTCAGGTCGGCACCGGCGGCGAAGACGAACGGCTTGCCCGTGAGGACGAGGCCGATCCACTCCCGTCCCTCGAGGTCCGAGATCAGCTCGCCAAGGGAAGCCAGTGCCGCCCTCCCGAACACATTTGGCTTCTGCCACTCCTCTCCGTTGTCCATCGTCACGAGCGCGATGGGGCCGACGCCCGTCGGGACCTCCTGGAGGAAGAACCGGGTCGGCGACTCAGCCATGGCGCGTGTTCTCCCAGAGAATCGCCGCACCCATGCCGAGGCCGATGCAGAGCGCGGTCAGGCCGTAGCGCACATCGGGTCGCCGGCCGAACTCGTCTGCCAGCTGCGCCATCAGACGGACGCCCGTCGCGGCGAGTGGGTGGCCGCAGGCGATCGCGCCGCCGTAGGGGTTGAGCCGCGGATCGTCGGGCACGACGCCGACCCCGTCGCACCACGTCAGCACCTGGACGGCGAACGGCTCGTTCAGCTCGAAGAGCCCGATGTCGTCGATCGTGAGCCCGGCCTGGGCGAGGACACGCTCGGTCGCGGGAACAGGGCCGATGCCCATCAGATGCGGCTCGACGCCGGTGTACGCGAATCCGACCAGGCGCATGGTGGGCTCGAGCCCCAGCTCGGCCGCCACGGTCTCGGACGCGAGCAGCCCGGCCGTAGCGCCGTCGGTGAGGCCGGCGGAGTTGCCGGCCGTCACGCGACCGCCTGCGCGGAACGGTGTACGGAGTGTGGCAAGGCCCTCGAGGGTTGTCTCCGGCCGGAGGAACTCGTCGCGCGCGGCGACCCGCCACCCCTCGTCACCGAAGACGCTCATCGGTACGACGGTGCGGGACATCACGCCGTCCTCGTCGGCCCAGGCGCGGGTCGCCCGGGCCTGGCTCTCGAGCGCGTACGCGTCGGCTGCCTCCCTCGTCAGCTGCGGAAAGGCGTCGTGGAGGTTCTCGGCCGTCTGGCCCATCACGGCTGCGCTCTCGTCGATCAGCCGCTCGCTGAAGAAGCGCGGATTGAAGTCGACCTCGTCGCCCATCGCGTGGTGCCCCATGTGTTCGACTCCGCCCACCAGAACGAAGTCGGCTGCGCCCATCACGATCTCGCCGGCGCCCGCGGTGGTCGCCGTCAGTGCCCCGGCGCACATCCGATCGACCGCGAAGCCGGGGACGGTGTCAGGGAGGCCGGCGAGTAGGGCGACGTCGCGGCCGAGTGTCAGGCCCTGGTCACCGACCTGCGCCGTCGCTGCGAAGATCACATCGCCGATGCGGTCGGGGGGCACCGATGGATTGCGGCGGAGCAGCTCCCGGACGACCTTCACGGCCATGTCGTCGGCTCGCGTCTTCCAGAACAGGCCGCTCGGGCCCGCCTTGCCAAACGCAGTGCGAACGCCGTCGACGAACACGACCTCGTTGCGCTCGCGCCCCATGCCAAGGAGGATAGCCCGTTCCCACCTGACACACGTCCCAGCTTGTGTGACCATGGTGCACTGGGAGGCCGGCGGGCGGCGCCGGCCTTCCTTATTGGTTTCAGCGATGGAAGAGCATATCGCTGAAACCAATAAGGATCATTTCTGCGCGCTTCGCGCGATCCTGAAGAGGCCCGCCCGCGGGCCGCGTGCCCGGGAGCGCTTGGCGGTTGACCTCGCTAGGGTCACTGTCGCGCTCGGTTCGGGGTTTCCGCGATGGAAGAGCATATCGCTGAAACCCCGAAATACCTTGGTGTTGCGCGCTTCGCGCGATCCTGAAGAGGCCCGCCCGCGGGCCATGTTCACGGGAGCGTTCGGGAGGATGGAATTGCCCGCATGGTCGACGGAGACGAGAGCACAACCGCAAAGAAACACGCAGGCGTCGTAGACTCGTGCTCCCCCGATCGGGAAGGAGACCCGAGATGCCCGAGGTGAGCTCGTACGTTGCCGGTACGCCGTGCTGGGTCGACGTTTCCTCTGACGACGTCGCCGCTTCGACCGCGTTCTACTGCACCCTGTTCGGCTGGGAAGCGATGGAGATGCCCGACGCCGGCGGCTATACGATGCTGTTCCAGGACGGGAAGACCGTTGCCGCCGTGGGCGTCAACCAGGGCGGTGCCCCCGCCGCCTGGAGCACCTACATCGCGACCGCCGATGCCAACGAGACGGCTGCGAAGATCGAGGAGGCGGGCGGGACCCTCATGGTGGACGTGATGGACGTCATGGACGCCGGCAGGATGGCGTTCGGGATCGACCCCCAGGGCGTCCCATTTGGGGTCTGGCAGCCGGGGACGCACAAGGGAGCCCAGCTCGTCAACGAGCCCGTCGGGTACACGTGGGCCGAGCTGAACACCACGGATGCCAGTGCCGCTCAGGAGTTCTACTCGGCCGTCTTCGGCTGGGAGTCCGAGGCACTCGGGGGCGGTGAGGGCTTTCACTACGCGATGCAGAAGGTCGACGGCCGCGTCGTCGGCGGGATCATGGCGATGGAAGGCATGCCTCCCGCCTGGGGCACGTACTTCGCCGTCGAGGACACCGACGCAGCGGTCGCGAAGGCCGAGGAGCTCGGTGGATCCACCGTTCGGCCCGCGGGGGACACGGACTTTGGACGCATCGCCCTGCTTGCCGATCCCGAGGGAGCGGTGTTCGCCGTGATCAAGCTCTCGAGCGACGCGACGGGGTAGCGCGGTGGAGCGTCGGGCACCTGGCTGAAGCCAGGCGCCGGGCGGGTCCGTCTGTCCAGCAGGCGTCAGCCTTCGGCGAGCTCCTTCGACCGCACCATGGCCGCCTGGATCGCGTTCAGGAACGCGGCACGAACGCCCGCGATCTCGAGCTCCCGGATCGCCGCGATCGTCGTCCCGCCGGGCGAGGTGACCATCTCCCGCAACTCGACCGGGTGCATCTTCAGGTCGCGCATCTGCTGCGCGGTTCCGAGCATCGTCTGAACGACGAGCTGCGTCGAGATCTCGCGCGAAAGCCCGAGTAGGAGGCCTGCCTCGATCATCGCCTCGGCAAGGAGCGCGAAGTAGGCAGGCCCCGATCCCGAGACGGCAGTCACCGCATCCATCAGCTTCTCGGGCACGCGGACGACTGCGCCGAGATGTGCGAGCGCCTCCTCTGCGAGCGTGACGTGCGCATCGTCCGCATGGGCGCCCGCGCAGAGGCCGGCGACGCCCTCGTGGACGACGGATGGCGTGTTCGGCATCGCGCGAGCAACAGGGACGCCGGGAGCGAGATGTCGCTCGATCGTGGCCGTGGGAATTGCGGCGCAGACGGAGAGAACGGTCTGCTCGGTCGTGATCAGGTGGCCGATCTCGCCGAGCAGGACCTCGATGTCCTGCGGCTTGACGGCGATCACGATCAGCGCCGCGCCTGAGACTGCGTTTTCATTCGAGAGCGTGGCGGGGATCCCGTAGCGCTCACCGAGCTCGGTGACGCGTTCGGGCCGACGGCTCGACGCAGTGATCTCGTCCGGCGTGCGCCAGCCCGAGGAGAGGAGCCCCGAGATGAGGGCCTCTCCGATCTTGCCGGCCCCGAGGACCGCGATCTTTCGCTCGTTCACCATCGTCAGCTCAGTGTAGAGGCCTTGCTCCTAGTGCGGCGTCCCATAGCGTTTAACAGGCAACAGCATCGCTATGAGACGCCGCACGACTGAATCAACATGGTAGTGCGGTGTGTAGCAAAC
>JANOFZ010000464.1:0-3682 GCA_031413935.1 Thermoleophilia bacterium
CGCGCTGCTCGTCGGCCTCCCCCTCATGCGTCTCTCCGGCCTCGCCGCGGGCATCGCCACGTTCGGCGTGCTCGAGATCACGCACAACCTCCTGCGCTATTACGAGAAGATCGGGCCGGGCACGAACACGTTCTCGTCCGTGCCCGAAACCACGGACCTGTTGCAGGCGGCAATCGGAGCGCTGCTCGTGATCGGAGTCGCGTTCGGCTATCAGTCGAGTCGCTTCGGACGGCTGCTGCGCGCCTCCCGCGAGGATCCAGCCGCGGCGCGAGCAGTCGGTGTCTCCGTCTATCAGCAACGGCTGATCGCCTTCACGTTGTCCGGCGTTCTCGCCGGCTTTGCCGGGGGCCTCTACGTCCATCTCCTGCCGATCAACTCGGAGACCGTCTACCTCGATCTCACGTTCATCACCCTGGCGATGCTCGTGATCGGCGGGATGACGAGCCTCTGGGGCGCGGTTGTCGGGGCGCTCGCGGTCAGCGGCCTCGACTCGCTCCTCGCGGAGGCTGAAAACGGGCTCACGATTGGCCCCGTGTCGATCGACCTCCCGGCAGGAACCCGCCTCGTGATCGTGGGCGCCCTGATGGCGCTTGTCTTGATCCTCCGACCCGGAGGCATCACCAATGGTCGCGAATTCCGCCTCGACCACCTTCGACGGTCCCGTCCTCCCACTCCGGAAAGGGCCTCATCATGAGAATCTGCATCGTCGGCTGCGGCGCCGTCGGCTCGCTGTTTGCCGCAAACCTGGCCACGCTCGACGACGTCGAGGTGTGGGCGTTCGACCTCTACCAGGGGCATGTCGACGCAATCGAGCGCGACGGCCTGACCCTCTCGGGGGCGGGGAGCGTCCATGCCAGGCTTCGCGCGACAAGCGACCCTGCGGCGTTGCCGCCGTGTGACTTCGGCATCGTTGCGACCAAGGCGATGCATGCGGACTCGGCGCTTGCGGCCACAGCCCACGCATTCGCCGACGGTGCCGTTGCTTCCGTGATGAACGGGGTCGGAAACGAGGAGACGCTTGCCCGCCACGTCTCGCGGGTGATTCGCGGCACGACGTTCCCGGCCGGAAGGCTGCTCGAGCCGGGACACGTGCAGTGGGACGTGAAGGGCGACACCACGCTCTCTCCGTTCGAGCCGTCGCCCGCATCCATCGAGGAGGTTACGGTGCTCGCTGACCTGTGCACCCGCGGGGGCATGCCCGCCACTGCGGTCACCGACGCGCGGCCCGCGCAGTGGCGCAAGGTGATCTTCAACGCCTCGACGAACCCGATCGGCGCGCTCACGGGCTTGACGCACGGCCGTGTCTGCGAGCGATCGGATCTCCGCGCTCTCGTAACGGCTCTCGTCGACGAGGGCAAGGCGGTGGCGTCGGCGCAAGGCATCGTCCTCGACGCAGACCCGGAGGCGCTGATCGACCACGCGGCAAGGCCTGATGTCGCGTACGGCCACAAGGCCTCGATGCTGCAGGACGTCGAGGCACGGCGACCGACAGAGATCGACTTTCTCAACGGCGGCATCGCGCGCTTCGGTCGCAAGCTCGGAGTTCCGACCCCCTTCCACGACACCATCACCACCCTGATCAAAGGAGTTGAAGCCTCATGGAGCTAGCCTTGCTCACGGCCGAGCTCGAGCGCCGTCACGCGAATGCGCGGGCGGCGATGGGAGAGCACGGGCTGGATGCCCTGATCGTCTCTGGCAACGAATACAGCGGCTTCGAAGGTGCCGTGACGTACTTGTCCGGATTCCAGATCGTGCACCGCTACGCCTACGTCGTGCTCCCGGCCGACGGCGATGCGTTCGTCGTCTTCCCGACCGAGGCCCGGTACGTCGGAGAGCACGGCATGACGCCGCTCGAGCAGATCTTCCATGCGCGGCCGGGTGAGCTGATCGCCGATCACGCACGGGGTGCCGGATGGGCGCGAATCGGTGTCTACGGCCTCGACTACATCATGGCCGTGCACGACTACCAGGCGCTCGCCGGCCTCGATCTCGTCTCGTTCGACGTCGAATTCGACCTCGCCCGCGCCGTCAAGAGCGAGGCCGAGCTCGAGTCGGTGCGCGACTCCGTGCGCATCAACCAGCGCGGCTTCGAGATCTGGCACGAGGCATACGCGCCCGGAAAGTCGGCTGCTGAGGTCATGGCCGCGGCCGAGGAGTACTTCATCGCCGAGGGCTGTGGCCGCCTGACGATGAACATGGTGCTCACCGGCACCGACGCGTACGCGCGACCGGAGTTCAAGATCGCTCGGAAGGAGGAGATCCTCGGCGGATTCGTCCTGCCCTCTCTCGAGGTCGCGGGCCCCGGAATGCACTGGGTCGAGGTCTCGCGGGCCGTCTGCGCCGCCGACGCGACTCCGTCCGACGAGACGAAGCGCATGATGGAGGGGTACCTCGAGTACTATGACGCGGCCAGGACAGCGATGCATGCGGGCGCAACGTGCCATGACGTGCATAGGGCCGTTTCGAAGGGCTTCAGCGATCGCGGCTACCACCTGGGTCACGTCACCGGGCATTCGATCGGGATGACGATGATCGAGTTCCCGAAGGTGGGGGAGGGCTCGGACGTCGTGCTGGAGGAGAACATGGTGCTCTCGATGCATCCCCACGTGATCGCCGCAAACGGCGAGGACTGCCTCTACATGCAGGACACCTGGCTCGTCACGCCCGAGGGGGGCGTGCCTCTCGCGAATCTCGCGATGGAGATCTGGGTGGGCTCCTAGGAGGTTCTCGGACTCAGCGCACGATGATCTTCTGCGTCATCTGCGAGGGATGCAGTGAGCAGAAGAACTCGTACGTCCCGCGCTTGTTGAACGTGCGCGAGTAGGTGCCTGCAAGCGTCCAGGGTGTCGAGAATCCGACAGGCCCGCGAACGAGCGTGACGTCATGCTGGCGGGTGCCGATGAACTTCCAGGAGAAGAGGGTTCCCAGGGGAATCGAGATTCGCTCGTGCTGGTAGCGGTTGTCCGACACCCAGCTCGACTTGATGTTGCGCACGAGAGCTCCGGACGGCTTCCTCGGCGGCGAGAAGGAGAACGATGGCGGGTACGACGGCTTGCCACGGTCGACGGTGAGCGCGGGCGTTGGCTGGCAACCCGTCACGGCGCCCGGCGCGAGATAGGTGATGAAGATGCCCATTGCGCGCGTGTGCGGCGCGCCGTTGTCGTAGACCGAGTTCAGGGTCAGGCGCTGACCGGCCGCTACGGGGATGCCCTCACTCGACAGGAACTGCGACATGTGAGTCGGCCCGGGCTCGTGAAGGATCGGCTTCGGAACGGGGCCACCCCAGGTGGGCTCGGAGCTGAAGAGCTTCTTGCCGCAGGTCGTGTTGACGAGGTCGAGACGGATCCCACCGCCGTGCAGATGGCCACCGCCGGCGACGAGCCTGCCGCTCAGGGGCGAAACCCACGATGTCGACTCGACCGAGGCCGAGAATCGCTTGCCGGTGCCCGGCACGTCATAGGACGGATCGAGTCCCTTGCAGTTGCGCACATCGAGCCAGATCGGCTTCACGGGGTTGAGCTGCTCACCCGTTGCGTACTCCACCGTGTAGCGGACGTACCCGTCGAGGGCCTTCGGCTTGTGATTCATCAACATGTAAAGGAGGTACCAGCGGTCGGTGCCCTGATTGGGATAGCCGTACCCGCCCGGGAGGTCGAAAGCCAGGCGTTCCTCGCCCTCCGCA
>JANOFZ010000465.1:0-2054 GCA_031413935.1 Thermoleophilia bacterium
GGTCGCGAACCCGGGCCTCGCCTCGATCAGGGCCGCAGCGCACCCGGCGAAGGTGGACTACCTCTACTACGTCCGCATTCCGGGGACGAAGCGCCACTTCTTCACGGCGAGCGAGAGCGAGTTCCTGCGCAAGGTGTGCGAGTTCGGGTACGCCTGCGAGTAGTTGCTACGTAATGCTACAAGTGCTACACTAGATGCATGGACGCGATCATCAGTCAACGTGAGCTGCGGAACGACTCTGCGGCCGTCCTCCGAGAGGTGCAATCGGGGCGACGCCTGACGGTCACGCGAAACGGAGTACCGATCGCTGAGCTGCGCCCGGTCGCCGCGGGGCGGTTCGTCCCGCGCTCGGTGATCGCGGTGGCAATCGATCTGGGTCCGACGATCGGCGGCGACGCGTTCTTTGCCGATCTCGACGCAATCGTTGATCAGGGAATCGATGGCTGACCCGACTCGCGGACTGCTCGATACGTCAGTCGTCATCGACTTGACCTCGATCGATCCCGATCGACTTCCCGACGAGTCGGCCGTTGCGGCGATCACGCTCGCAGAGCTCGCGGCCGGCCCGCACGCGACGAACGATGCCGACGAGGCGGCTCGGCGTCAGGACCGACTGCAGTGGGCGGCGTCGACCTGGGAGGCGCTCCCGTTCGATGCAGATGCGGCGCGGGCGTACGGTCGTGTCTTCGCCGCCGTCCGAGCGGCCGGGCAGAGTTATCGACCTCGCCTCGCTGACCTCCTGGTAGCCGCGACCGCCGTGAGCAACGGGCTGCCGGTGGTCACACGAAACGCCGACGACTTCAGCGCGCTCGAGAGCCTTGTCGAGGTCATCGCAGTCTGACAGCCGCAAAGCCGCATGACGGGCGTGTCCAAAAGAGACAACTTTCGCTCATCGAAGCCAACGGCTAGCGTCCAAAGCGAGCGGAGGGTGAAGGCGCGCGGTGCGTCACGCGTTTGACAGACGAAGTGTCCGGCTTGCCGCTGGATCCGGTTCGAGTCCGGCGCTCTCCGCCGACGCATTGCTCGCGAGGTCTGCCGGGGTTCTGGCCGACCTGACTGTCACGGACGGCCTCGTGAGCGGTGCACAACCCCCGGCCCTCCGCTACGGTGAGGAGGTCTGTCAAACGTGTGGACGGGTATATCCCGTGATCGCGCGGTTTCATCCATGACGGCCCGCTACGGCGGGCCGTCGGTTGTTCCGGCGATACTTCAGGAATGTCACGCTACGACCGTGGTCGATCAGCCTCAGCGCCGAACCTCGCGCTCGGCGGCAGTACCGTGGTCGCATGACCGAGATCCACGGCACAACGACGCTCGTCGGTCTGCTCGGGTGGCCGACCTCCCATTCGCTCTCGCCACCGATGCAGAACGCCGGCTTCGCCGCTCTCGCCCTCGACTGGGCGTACGTTCCTCTGCCGACGCCGCCCGAGTTGCTCGGTGACGCCGTCCGCGGCCTGAGCGCGTTGGGCTTCGCGGGGGCGAACGTGACGATTCCCCACAAGCAGGCGGTGATCGAGCTCTGCGACGAGCTCGACGATGTCGCGCGGGCAGCCGGTTCGGTCAACACGCTCGTCTTCGCCGAGGGGCGCGTTCTCGGCTCGTCGACGGATGGTGATGCCGTGACGACACAGATCGACGCGGCAGGTCGCCGTGCGCTCGTCCTCGGCGCGGGTGGTGCCGCGCTTGCGGTGGTCGAGGCGCTCGAGCGCGCCGGTGCCGAGGTCGCGGCCGCGAGCCGCCGTGACTCGGGCTGGCCACCTTCCGGCGCCGGCTACGACGTGCTCGTGAACGCCACGCCCGTGAAGGAGGAGCTCATCGTCGCTCCCCACGAGAGCATGCAGGTCGTCGATCTCGCGTACCTCCCCGACGGGCGCGACACGGCGCTCGTCGAGGCTGCACGTGCGGCAGGCTGCGAGGTCGTCGTCGACGGACTCGACGTGCTCCTGTTCCAGGGAGCAGCGTCATTCGAGCGCTGGACGGGCCTGCCCGCACCACTCGTCGCGATGCGCGCTGCCCTGCGCAACGAATAGGACGCAGGAGTATCCTGCTTTGCA
>JANOFZ010000466.1:0-17580 GCA_031413935.1 Thermoleophilia bacterium
TCGCCGTCCGCGGCGAGAACGCCATTCTCGGCGTGCGAGGGATGATGGGAGCAACGAATCCGGCGGACTCGGCGCCGGGCACGATCCGTGGAGACTTCGCCACGCTGCTGTCGGAGAACATCGTTCATGGCTCCGACTCGAGGGCAAGCGCCAGGCGTGAGCTGTCGCTCTTCTTCCCCGACGGGCTCGTTTGATCCTGCTCCCCCGGGGCATCAGCCACGAGGGAGCCCTACCCTTGCGCAGATGACCGAGATCTCGGACGACGCGAAACGCAACCGCGAGGACTGGACGAAGGCCAACGCCGCGTACACCGACGCCCAGGCGAGCAAGAACTGGGCCGCCGAGGAGATTACTTGGGGCGTCTTCGGCATCCCCGAATCGTCTCTTGGTACGCTCGGTGACGTCGAAGGACTCGACGTCGTGGAGCTCGGTTGCGGTACCGCGTACGTCTCGGCCTGGCTCGCGAAGCGTGGCGCGCGCCCGGTCGGGGTCGACGTGACCCCGGCGCAGCTTGCAACTGCTCGTCGCTGCCAGCTCGAGTTCGGGATCGAGTTCCCACTCGTCGAGGCCAGCGCCGAGGACGTGCCGCTCCCGACCGAAGGCTTCGATCTCGCCGTCTCCGAGTACGGCGCCAGCATCTGGTGCGACCCCCATCTCTGGATCCCCGAGGCCCATCGGCTCCTGCGGCCCGGCGGACGGCTCTGGTTCTTTCGCAACAGCACGATCTCGATTCTCTGCGGCCCCGACGAAGGTAAACCGGCGGAGGCCCTCTTGCGGCCGCAACGCGGCCTCGGACGGCTCGAGTGGCCAGGAGAGGAGGGCGTTGAGTGCGTGGAGTGGCAGCTGCCGCACGGCGAGCTCCTCCGCCTTCTGCGGCGGACGGGTTTCGAGGTCGTCGACCTGGTGGAGCTCTACGCCCCCGACGGCGCAGCCGACCACGCGTACTACGACACGTTCTCGGCCGAGTGGTCGCGCAAGTGGCCCGCAGAGGAGATCTGGGTTGCAAGGAAGCCCGGCTAAGAAAGAATGTCCGAGCTCGACGTCGTCACTGGGGCCTTCTCATACACCGGGCGGCACATTGCCGAGGCGCTATTGGCCAACGGTCGCCGCGTCCGCACGCTGACGCGGCGCCCCGATTCGTCGCACCCACTCGCGGCTCGAGTGGAGGTGGCACCGCTCGTCTTCGACGACTCGCTGGTGGAGAGCCTGGTCGGAGCAGACACGCTCTATTCCACCTACTGGGTGCGCTTCGAACGTGGCCAGGCGAGCTTCGACGCTGCCGTGTCGAACATCGGCATTCTCCTCGACGCCGCCGCGCGTGCGGGGATCAGGCGTGTCGTGCACGTCAGCGTCGCCAACCCGGACACGCACTCCCCGTTCCCCTACTTCCGCGGCAAGGCGAAAGCGGAGGCGCTCGTGAGAGCCTCGGGCCTCTCGTATGGGATCGTGCGGCCGACGCTCGTGTTCGGGCCGGAGGACATCCTCGTCAACGACATGGCGTGGATCCTGCGGCGCGCGCCGCTGTTCCTCGTGCCGGGGGACGGCCGCTACGAAGTGCAGCCGGTCTCGGTCGCTGACACGGCGCGGATTTGCGTCGAGGCGGGCGCGGCTCCCGTCGACGAGGTCGTCGACGCGGCGGGGCCTGAGCGATTCGCGTTCGAGCATTTCGTCCGGCTGATCGCGGCTGCGGTCGGCAGTAGGGCGCGAGTCCACACTGCGCCGGCCGGGGTTGCGCTGGCCGCGTCGCGCATGCTTGGCGCACTCGTGCGCGATGTCGTGCTCACGCGCGACGAGGTGGAGGCGCTGATGGCGGGGCTCCTGGTCTCCGACGAGCCGCCGCGGGGTCGCGATCGATTCGAGACGTGGCTCTCGACGAACGGCTCCAAACTCGGCCGGAGCTACCAGTCCGAGTTGCGGAGGAACTTCCGTGATCCCGGCTGACCAGAAGCTCGTCCTCGCCTCGACCTCGCCGCAACGACGCGCGATCCTCGAGCAGCTCCGGATCCCGTTCGACGTCATAGCGCCGGAGTACGAGGAGCACGATCCGCCCGATGCCGATCCGGTCGAGCTCGTCCGCGCCCATGCCGAGGCAAAGGCGCGATCGGTTCATGGGGACGGAGCGATCACGCTCGGTGTCGACACGACCGTCCATCTCGGAGATCGCCTCTACGGCAAGCCGGCCGACGAGACCGAAGCCCGCGAGATGCTGGGGGAGCTCGCCGGCCGGACGCACCGCGTCGTATCCGGCCTGTGCCTCCTCGGACCCGGGTTCTTCGTCGTCGAGCACGTCGTCACCGATGTGTCGTTTCGTGAGCTCACGGGAACCGAGATCGATGCGTACGTCGCGGCCGGCGAATGGCGAGGACGGGCCGGGGGGTACGCGATCCAGGCTCTCGGTGGCCGCCTCGTCGCCGGCATCGACGGCGACTACCTCAACGTCGTCGGGCTCCCCGGGGCGCTGCTCGTCGATCTGCTCACCGCGCGAGCGCCGAAGTTGCTGCAAATCCGGGCAGATGCCTTTCCAGGCTAGACTGCTGCGTCCATGAGTTGGTTCAACGCCCTCACCGGATTCGGCGGTCGCGACATGGCGGTCGATCTCGGCACCGCCAACACCCTCGTCTACGTTCGGGGCCGCGGCATCGTGCTCTCGGAGCCGTCCGTCGTCGCGATCGACCAGCGTACGGGTGACGTCCACGCCGTCGGCGTCGAGGCGAAACGGATGCTCGGGCGCACGCCCGGCACGATCTCCGCGATCCGGCCTCTGAAGGACGGCGTCATCGCCGACTTCGACGTGACCGAGCAGATGCTGCGGCACTTCATCCAGAAGGTTCATCAGCATCGCTTCGCACACCCACGCGTGATCGTTTGCGTCCCCTCCGGGGTGACAGGCGTCGAGAAGCGCGCCGTCGAGGACGCGACCCTCGCCGCAGGTGCTCGCCAGGCGTACCTGATCGAAGAGCCGATGGCGGCTGCGATCGGCGCAGGCCTTCCGGTCGGCGAGCCGACGGGGAACATGATCGTCGACATCGGCGGCGGCACGACCGAGGTCGCGGTGATCTCGCTCGGCGGCATCGTCGTCTCGCAGTCGCTCCGGGTCGGTGGCGACGAGATGGACGACGCGATCGTCACGCACATCAAGAAGGAGTACAAGCTGCTCGTCGGCCAGCAGACGGCCGAGGAGATCAAGCTCGAGGTCGGGTCGGGGTTCCGCCTCGCCGAAGAGGTCCAGGCAGAGGTGCGCGGACGCGACATGCTGACCGGGCTGCCGAAGACGGTCGTGATCTCCTCGGAAGAAGTGCGTCGGGCGCTCGAAGAGCCGGTCTCCCAGATCATCGACGCGATCAAGTCGACACTCGACAAGACCCCGCCCGAACTGGCAGCCGACATCATGGACAGGGGAATCGTGCTGGCGGGCGGAGGAGCGCTCCTCCAGGGCCTCGACGAGAGGCTTCGCCACGAGACCCAGATGCCGGTGCATCTCGCGGAGAGCCCGCTGACGTGTGTCGCCGTCGGCTCCGGCCGCAGCCTCGAGGAGTTCGACACGATCGTTCGCTCGGAGCGCTCGCGCAAGCGACGCAACGGCTACCGCCGCTAGCGGCAACGTGTTCGGATACCGCTAAGCCTGCCCTCCGGCCAGGCCGCACGTGTCGAGGACGGTACAATCGACGTCTGTGCCCCGTCATCGCACCGCACGCACGGCGGTGCTGGGCGTCAACGTCCAGCGTCCCGCCACCGGAAAGCCCCCCTCCCGATCGACCTCCGCTTTCAGGCGGCGGATCGTGGTGGGGATCCTTGTCGTGCTCGCGCTCGTCCTCATCACCTTCTCGTTCCGCAAGCCAGATTCAGGCCCCGTCGCTTCTGCCGAGAGTGCCGCCGCGAGCGCCCTGCGACCATTCACGATCGCAGGCGAACGGGTGGCGCAGCCATTCCGCGACGTCTACGGGTGGGCCGACTCCCTTCTCACTGCGCGCTCCGACGCGAAGCGCCTCAAGGAGGAAACCGAGGCGCTGCGCCAGCAGGTGATCCAGAACCAGTTCGCTGCGAACGAGAACGCGAAGCTCAAAGCGCTCCTCGCCTTCCGCGACGGCCCTCGCTTCCCCGATGACTACACCGGGCTCGCGGCGGCCGTCATCGCCCGACCAAGCGGCAGCTTTGCGCAGGAGATCGTCGTCGCGGCCGGGTCGAACGACGGGGTGGCGCTCGATGCGCCTGTCGTTACCGCCGATGGCTTTCTCGGCCGGGTAACGCGCGTCTACGCGCGCTCGGCACGCGTCACGCTGCTCAGCGACGAACAGCTCGCTGTGTCGGCCCTCGACGTCAAGTCGGGCGCTGCGGGGATCGTCAAGCACGGGCGCGGTTCGGCCTCGACCCTGATCTTCGATCGGGTCCCGAAGAAGGTGAAGGTCTCGGTCGGTGACACGATCGTGACGGCCGGCTGGCGCTCCAGCAAGCTTGCGTCCCTCTACCCGAAGGGGATCCCGATCGGCCGTGTTACGAGCGTCGGTCAGGCGGACACCGATCTGTGGAAGCAGATTCAGGTCGAGCCGTTCGCCGATTTCGACCGCGTTGACGCCGTGCTCGTGCTCGTTCTCGAGGATGGTCGCAGGTGAACCCGGCGATCGGCGTTCGCGTCGCCCTGATCATTTTCGTGGTCGCGATCCTGCAGGTGTCCGCTTTCTCGTCGGTGACGATTGGCGGAGGCGGCCCGGATCTCCTCCTCGTCACGCTGGTCTCGGTCGCGCTGCTTCGCGGTGCCGTCACAGGTGCGGTGACAGGGTTCTTCGCAGGGCTCATCGTCGATGTAACCACTCTCGGCACGCTCGGGCTGACGTCCTTGCTTCTCACGCTCGTAGGGTACTGGGCCGGCCGTTACGGCGAGACGACGGGGCAGGGCCGATCACACGCTCCGGTGCTCACGACACTCGCGGCAACCGTATTCGTCGGATTCGGCGGATACGCCGTCCAGTCGATGCTCGGCGAGTCGATCTCGGTGCGCGTCGTTCTTGCCGCGCTTCCGGCGGCCCTGATCTGGAACGCCGTTCTCATCTACCCGGTTTTCGGCCTCGTCCGTCGTGTCGTCGGGACGCCGGACCGCATCGAGCGGGCGCGGGAGGTGGAGCTCCTTGTCTGATGCTCCCTACGGTGAGCGGCGCAACACCTCCTCCCGCTTCCTGCCGCCCGATCCCCTGGTCAATGCCCCGTACCGGCTGACCCCCGGGCTCGCGCTCCGTGTTGGGGTCCTCGGCGTGCTCGCGCTGGCGGTGTTTGCCGTGCTGTTCTTCCGTCTCTGGTCGCTCCAGGTGCTCTCCGGAACGGAGTACCTCGACGCAGCCCAGAACAACCAGCTGCGGACGATCCGGGTCGAGGCGCCGCGCGGGCCGATCCTCGATCGCAAGGGGCGGGTAATCGTCGGGAATGTGCCGGGCACCGCCGTCAAGCTCTGGGTCGGCGATATGCCGAAGCAGGAAGGGCGCTACCAGATGATCAAGCGGCTCGCCGCTGTTCTCGACGTGCCGGTTCAGCGCCTGGCGCGGGAGGTCGACGCGCGTGGTGGCGACCCCTTGACGCCGATCACGGTGAAGACAGCGGTGCACGACGACCAGGTCTTCTACCTGCAGGAGCACGCAGCCGACTTTCCAGGCGTCCAGATTCAGCAGACGTACCTGCGCAACTATCCGTATCAGTCGCTCGGCGCGCAACTTCTCGGCTACATCGGAGAGGTCTCGCCCGAGGAGTTGAAGCGCAAGCAGGCCGCGGGAAAGGACTATCGAGGCGGCGACAAGATCGGCAAATCGGGGGTCGAGGCGACCTTCGACGAGTACCTGAATGGAACATCGGGGGCCGCCCAGATCCGTGTCGACTCGCGCGGGCGACAGCAGAGCCCGGTCGAGCTCCGGCGCGACGCCGAGCCTGGCACGGCGGTACGGCTGACGATCGACATGGACGTGCAACGCGCAGCCGAGCGGGCGATCCGCGAAGGCGTCGCGCTCGCCAGGGCCAACAAGCAGTTCAACGTTGCCGGCGGAGCGATCATTGCCATGGACCCGCGTGACGGAGCCGTGCGCGCGATGGCGTCGTACCCGACCTACAAGCCGTCGGTCTACGTCGGGCGGATCGATCCCGACAAGCTCGCACCGCTCGTGAACGATGCGGCCGCGAAAGCCGCTGACTTCCCCGGCCTCAACCGTGTCACCCAGGTCGCGTATCCACCCGGCTCGGTGTGGAAGCCGGTCACGGCGCTCGCCGCGATGCAGGAGCATATCCTCTCGCCGTACGCGTCGATCCAGTGCACGCCCACGGCCGAGTACGGCCGCGACAAGCAGAAGTTCAAGAACTGGGATCCCTACGTGAACCGGCCCATGAACCTGCCAGAGGCGCTGGCGACGTCCTGTGACACCTACTTCTACACCGTCGGGAATCGCTTCTACGAGGGTGGATCGACCGCGCGCAGCCGCATGCAGCAGTGGGCCCGCAAGTTCGGTTTCGGGGCACCGACCGGCCTCGACATCGGCAACGAGGCTCCGTCGTGGCAAACGGTGGTTCCCACTCCGGCCTGGCGCAAGCGGACATTCAAGAGCGATTGGGACAAGGCCTGGAACCCGGGCGACTCGATCCAGCTCGCGATCGGCCAGAAGGACGTCACCGTGACGCCGCTCCAGATGGCTCGCTTCTACGCGATGATCGCCAACGGCGGCAAGCTCGTGACGCCGTTCGTCGTCTCGGGCGCCGAGCAGCAGGGAACGACCGGTCAACAGGCGTTGACCCTGCAGCAGTTCCCGCCGGCCCCACCGCGTGATGCCGGCGTCGATCCGGCGGCTTTGCAGGCCGTGCGGGAGGGGTTGTGGACGGCCACGCACTCGACCAACGGAACCTCGTCCTCGGTCTTCTCGGGCTTTCCGGTCTCGATCGCGGGCAAGACGGGGACGGCCGAGAAGGTCGTCAACCTGCCCGGCTACCCCGTCGGTCATCTCGAGGACCAGTCGTGGTGGTGCGGATACGGGCCCTCCGACGACGCAGAGCTCGTTGTCTGCGCCGTGATCGAGAACGGTGGCCACGGTTCTGCAGCGGCGGCCCCTGCCGCACTGCGGGTCTTCGAGAAGTACTTCGGCAAGAAGGCCCCGCCGCTCCGGGTGGTGAACGTCGATTGATCGCCGATACGCGACCCCGCACGTTATCGCCCCGGTCGTCCTCTCTTGGTGCTCTCGACCTTGGCTCGATCATCCGGCGCCTCGACTGGGTGTTGCTGCTCGCCGCGGCAATGCTCGTCGGCTACGGGCTCTGGGCGATCGGTGGGATCACCCGATTCGACATACCGGGCAATCCTGATTACTACGTCAGGCGACAGGCGACCGCTGCGGCAATCGGTATCGCCGGAATGCTCGTCGCGATCGCGATTCCGCCGTCGGTGTACCTGCGCAACTGGCGGTTCCTCTACGCCGGCACGATCGGCGTGATGGTGATCGTGTTCGTGGTCGCCGAGGCGGTGCGTGGATCGAAGCGGTGGATCGACCTGGGGCCGTTCCAGTTCCAGCCGTCCGAGTTCGGCAAGTTGCTCTTTGTCCTCGCGCTCGCGGGCTTCATGGTCGAGCGCGGTCGGCGCGTCAGGGAGATCTCGACGGTCATGACGGCTGTCGGGCTCGGATCGCTTCCCATGATTCTCGTCTTCCTCCAACCCGACCTCGGGAGCGCTCTGGTCTACGTCGGGGCGTTCGCCGGCGTGATGTTCCTCTCGGGCGTGCGATGGCTCCACCTTGCGGCTCTCGGTCTCGCCGGGCTCTTCGTCGTCGCGAGCGTTCTGTGGCTCCTCCCGTCCGCGGGAGTCCAGGTGCTCAAGCCCTACCAGACTGCCCGTTTGACCGGATTCACGAATCCCGACAGCGACCCCGGCGATCTCACGTACAACGTGACCCAGTCCCGGACCGCCGTCGGTGCAGGCGGGCTTTCGGGTCGCGGCGTGGAGGGAGCAAGTCAGACCCGGCTCGACTACCTCCCCGAACACGCAACGGACTTTGTGTTTGCGTCGTTGGCCGAGCAACGCGGGTTCGTCGGGACGTCGATCCTGCTTCTCCTCTACCTCCTCGTCGTCTGGCGAGCACTCCGAGTCATCACCGTTGCCGGGGATCTCTACGGGGCAGTGGTCGCCGGAGGGATCGTCTCGGCGTTCCTCTTCCAGATCTTCGTCAACGTCGGGATGACGATGGGGATCGCGCCGGTGACCGGGATCCCCCTGCCGTTCGTCACGGTGGGGGGCTCGTCGATGGTCGCGAATCTGCTGGCCATTGGCGTGCTGCAGTCGATTCATGCCCGCGGCGCGACGGCGAGGTTCCGCTGATGCCGGTCGGGATCGGTCAGATCGTCGGGCTCGTCCGAGAGGTGCGGGGGTTCGAAGGCGCAGCGCCGCGAATCACAATTTCGGGTTCCGGGGCGGAGGATCTCGCGACGGCGCTCGCGGCGGGCGGTGATCGAGCAGCGATCGTGGTCGACGGCGATCCAGCCACTGCCGCTATCGCGCTGCTCCTGATCGAGGGTGACCCGAATCAGGCGGAGCGTGCCGTCCTTCGTCGGCTGGGGAAAGAACAGACGCTGGTGATCGTCGTTCGCCGGGGCGGTTCCGAGCGGATCCCGCACGTTCTCGCCGACGATGTCGTCGACGTCGAGGTGGAGCAGGGGATCGGTACGATCGCGGACGCGATCGCCCGTGCCGCCGGCGCGGATGGCCCGTCGTTGGCTGCTCGACTGCCCGTCCTACGGCCCCCCGTCTCCCGACGCCTGGTCGCGACGACGGCGTTCGCGAACGCGGCCCTCGCGGCGTCATCGCGTGTTGTGCACCCGCAACTCCCGTTGCTCGCACTGGCACAGACTCGTATGCTTCTCCTCCTCGGAGTCGCCCGGGGGGCGACGCTCCCGCGCGATCCTCAGGGTCTCTTGCGGGCCGTCGGCCCGTATCTCGTCGCCGCTGTCGGGACGGGCATTGGCGCGCGCGCATGCGTCAGACGACTGCCGTTTGCAGGGTCGATTGTCCGAGCGGGAGTCGCCTACGGCGGCACGCGAGCGCTCGGAGCGGCCTTCCCTCGCCGCTAGTGCGGCTGCTCGGAGCGTGCGCAGGTTTGCCCCCGAGGCCGGTGGTTGCCGTGCTCTGTCCCGGGAGAGGCTGCGCCATCTCCCCTACTGGTTAGCGGTCCAACACTCCGGGTCGGAGTCTCTGGCAGAGCATGTCCGTCCGGACCGGGTCCTAGGATCGCATCGACACTGAGGATGCAACCGAGATCCGAAGGGAGTGCCGGTGCCGGACATTGAGCTCGCAGAAGAACTGCTCCAGATCGAAGAGGCCGATGCGTGGTTCGAGTACCTGGAAGCGACGCGTGCCCAGTCCGAGAAGCGGTACGCCGAGGTCGAGCCGTGGGCCTGGGCGCGCCTGAATCAGCGCCTCCGGGCCGTCCGTGCCCGTCGCACGCGGCTTCGCCCCGCTGCAGCCTGAGCCGCGCGCATCGCGCACTGATACCCTTGACCGCGAGGCCCTTATGAACATGGCCACGGTTTTTGACATCCGCTGCACGAGGCCGGAACCCCGGTGGGGTTCTGAGCGCCCGCGCGCGCTACAACGGAGAGAGGCATCCCTTGCCCTGGTTTCGATGGAAGAACAAGAAGGACGAGCAGACCGCGCCCGACGGCGCAACAACAGAGGTTCCGGCAGCTCCGACTGAGCCGCAGGTCGCGCTGGCGAGTCGCGCCACCACGTCGGCCGCACCGGGTGCGGAGTCCGAAGCGGAGGCACTGAGAAACAAGAGACGTCGCGGTAGCCGCGGCGGGCGTGGCCGCAAAAGGCCCGTCGGCGAGGGAGCTACGGGTGAGGGAGCCTCGGCGACCGACTCGACTCCGGCGGCCGGGAAACAGGCGAAGGATCCCGCCCGGGAGAAGACCGAGCGCAGCCAACGAGCGGAGCGCAACGCCGACCGGCGACGCACCGGTGGTCAGGGTGGCTCGACGCAGAGGCGGCGACAGCCCCCTCGTCGGGCACCGCTTCCGGCTGCCAAGCGCGAGTTGCTGATCTCGATCGACATCGGTGAGCAGCGTGTCGCGATCATCGAGGACGACCGTGTCGCAGAGGTCTACCTCGAGCGTCCCGAGCGCCGTTCGATCGCCGGGAATATCTATCTCGGCACCGTCGACAACGTGCTGCCCGGGATGGAGGCGGCGTTCGTCGAGATCGGTCTCGAGAAGAACGGCTTCCTCTACGTCGACGAGATCGTCGTGCCGGAGCTCGAGGGCAAACGGCATGGCAAGAAGATTCAGGATCTGATCAGCCGCGGCGAGCAGCTGCTCGTGCAGGCGGTCAAGGATCCGATGAAGACGAAGGGCGCCAGGCTGACGACGGAGATCTCGCTGCCCGGCCGCTTTCTCGTGTACGTGCCGAACGGCGAGGGCCTCGGCGTCTCCCGGCGCCTCGAGGACGCAGAGCGCGCCCGGTTGAAGGACATCATCAAGGGGCTCGAGGTGAAGGAGGGTGGCGTCATCGTTCGCACCGCTGCCGAGGGCGCCTCGGCGGAGGATGTCGAGCGCGACCTCGTCTTCCTCCAGCGACTGTGGAAGACGGTTCAGGCGCGGGCGAACGGTGCCGCTGCACCGAGCCTCGTGTACCAGGAGGCCGAGCTTCCACTGCGGATCGTGCGTGACCTCTTCGCCGGCGACTTCGTCTCGGCGCAGGTCGACAACGAGCGCACACACAAGAGGATCGTGAGCTACCTCAAGAAGACATCGCCGCACATGATCGAGCGTGTCCATCGATACAAGGAGAAGGAGTCGCTGTTCGAGAGCTCGGGCGTCGAGAAGGAGATCGCCTCGACCCTCGACCGACGCGTTGATCTCCCGTCCGGCGGGTATCTCGTCTTCGACTACGCCGAGGCGTTCACCGTGATCGACGTGAACACCGGTCGTTTCGTCGGCTCGCGGTCGAAGAACTCCAATCAGCGTCTCGAGGACACGATCACGAAGAACAACCTCGAAGCGGTGAAGGAGGTCGTGCGCCAGCTGCGGCTGCGCGATATCGGTGGAATCATCGTGATCGACTTCATCGACATGGCGAACCCGAAGAACCGGGCGTCGGTCGAGGACGCACTGCGAGAGGAGCTAGAACGCGACCGGACGAAGACGTATGTCGTCGAGATCTCTCCTCTCGGTCTCGTCGAGATGACCCGTCAGAACGTCACCGACGGGCCGCGAGAAATCCTCACCCGCAAGTGCCCGACCTGCGCGGGCGACGGCATCGTCGTCTCCGACCACACGGTCGCGATGCAGGTCGAGCGTAAGTTGCGCGCGCTGGCCTCGCCCGGAAACCGTGTCCAGGCGTATCGGGTCGCGCTCCACCCCCGCGTCCTCGAGCTCGTCGTCGGTCCAGGCGGTGCCCGGCTCGCAGCGATCGAGGAGGTGACCCGGCGCCGGTTCTTCCTCGTCGCAGCGGAGGGTCACGTCCACACTGATCACTTCTCCGTTCTCACCGAAGGCAAGCTCGTCGACCTGCAGCCCGCTGTGGACATTGCCGAGGGCTCGACCGTCGAGATCAAGCTCGGCGAGCTCGGTCGCTACGACGCAACTGCGGGAGCAGGCAAGCTCGACGGGCTCGATGTCCTCGTGGCCGATGCGGCCAAGCTCGTTGGCAAGAAGGCCACTGTCACGATTGGCCGCGTCCTCGACGGGCAGGCGTTTGCCACGCTCGTGCCAGTGGGAGGCGAGGGCGCCGGGCCGATCACGTTCGAGAGCGAAGCGGAGAAGCCCACGCGGGCTCCTGGGAAGCGCAGGACAACCGCGCCCGAGGAGGGCGCGGTCGAGGAGTCGCCCGGCGACGATATCTCAACCGAGACGATCTTCGAGACCGAGGCGCCCGTCGCGGATGCGGCAGACGCCGTTGAGCCGGACGAGGTCGACGACCTCGACGAGGCCGACGATGTTGCCGACGGCGGGGTCAGCGACGCCAGTGCGGCCGAGCCTGCCGCCGACGGGGTCACTCCGGCGAAGAAGAGGACTCGTCGTGGCTCACGCGGAGGCCGTCGTCGTCGCAAGCCCGCCGGGGCCGGAGCGGCCGCGGGAGCCGGCGTGGAGGGCGCAGCAGCGACCGATCCGACGAGCGCACTGGAGGATGGCGCGGACGCTGCAACCGCTGCACCGGACGCAGACAATGACTCTGAAGCTCAGACGTCCGAGCCGATGGCGAAGAGCCCGAATCGGCGGCGCGCGCCACGCATTCATGTTCCGGACGACGGAGCCAACAGCCAGGCCTCACCGGGGGTGATCGAGGATGTTGTGGTTGCAGATGCGATTGCCGGAACCGATACTGCTGATGAGGCTGTGGAGCACGCTGCCGACGTCGTGGGCGTCGACGGTGCGGTCACGCCCGTCAAGCGCAAGACGCGGAGGGGCAGCCGAGGCGGCAAGAACCATCGCAAGAAGCCCGTCGCGACGGGAGAGGCTGGCGCGGTGGAGGAGGGCGAGTCGAATGGAGCAGTTGCTCGCGTTGTCGAGAGCTCAGAGCCTGCCGCTGACCATGGTGCCGCAGCCGTCGCGGCCGCCGAACCTGCTGTCGCCGTTGTGTCTCCGGCAGAGGCTGCTGCGGCGGCGCCTTCAGCGCCTGCAGCGACCTCGGAACAGGGCGAGGCAGGCTACGTGCCGATGTCGGAGTGGCTCGACGACTTCGACCGCCGATGAGGCACGCCGTTCGCTACACTCCATCGGCTCGCGGGCACCTGCCCGCGTTTTCCGCGTCGGAGACCCAACTCGTATGAGCTACGCAATCATTTCCCTCGGTGGCAAGCAGTATCGCGTCAGCGAAGGTCAGCGCCTGCTCGTCGACCGGCTCCCGACGGAGGACGGCAAGACCTTCACGCCGGATGTCCTGCTCGTCGGCGGAGACGGAGCACCTGCGCTGGCGCCCAAGGACGTCACGGTCACGGTCAAGGTGCTCGGCCAGCAGCGCGGCCCCAAGATCCGGATCGGCAAGTATAAGAAGCGCACCGGGTACAAGCGCCACACGGGATTTCGCTCGGCTCTGACGCAGATCGAGATCGAGTCGATCGGCGGCACGAAGAAGGGTGCAGCGAAGCCGAAGGCCGAGGCTACGGCGACGGTCGCGGCTCCGGTCGAGGTCGAGGCCAAGCCGAAGGCGGCCGCAAAGCCGAAGGCGCCTGCGAAGCCGAGAGCGGCCGCGAAGCCGAAGGCAGATCCCGTAGCGGAGCCGGACGGGTCCGCGGAGACCGCGAAGGAGGATGAGAGCTAGATGGCACATAAGAAGGGGCTCGGCTCCTCGAGAAACGGTCGTGACTCCGAAAGCAAGCGCCTCGGCGTGAAGATCTTCGCCGGCCAGGAAGTCAAGGCCGGGATGATCATCGTTCGCCAACGCGGCACCCGCTTTCGGCCAGGCGACGGCGTCGGGATCGGTCGCGACCACACGATCTTTGCGAAGCGCGTTGGTGTCGTCGAGTTTCGCCGCTCGGGCGACAAGCGCTTCATCTCGGTCAACGAGCTTTCAGGCTGACGCAGAGCGCGCCCGTAGCGCCTTTGTGTTGATTCAACACAAAGTGACGTCAACGGGCGTTCGCGCGCTAGCGCAGGCGAGACGCCCATGAGCATGTTCCACGATCGCGCACGGATCCGTGTCAAAGCCGGCCGCGGGGGCGACGGCGGGCTCAGTTTCCGCCGCGAGAAGTTCGTGCCCAAGGGTGGGCCGGACGGTGGCGACGGGGGCCGCGGCGGCGACATCATCGTCGTCGCCGACAAGGATCTGCGCGATCTCTCTTCCTTCCGGGCGAAGTCGGTGTTCGACGCGAAGCGCGGAGGCAACGGGAGCGGAACACGCAAGCACGGCGCCGACGGCGCCGACATCGTGCTCACGGTTCCCGTGGGGACGCAGATCACGAACGCCGAGGATGGCACCGCCGTCGCCGATCTGCGCGAGGACGAAGTGCGGATCGTGATCGCGCGTGGCGGCGGGGGAGGCCGCGGAAACTCGAACTTCGCAACGCCGACGCGGCAGACGCCCCGCTACGCCGAGACCGGCATGCCGGGACAGGCATTCGAGCTCGAGCTCCATCTCAAGCTGATGGCCGACGCCGCGTGCGCGGGGTTGCCGAATGCCGGCAAGTCATCGCTCCTGGCACGGATCTCGAACGCAAAGCCGAAGGTGGCGGACTATCCGTTCACGACGCTGGCGCCGATGCTCGGAACCGTCGACGGCCACGACGGGCGGCAGCTGACGGTTGCCGACGTGCCGGGACTGATCGAGGGCGCAAGCGACGGCATCGGCCTGGGGCACGAATTCCTCGCCCACCTCGAGCGGGCCCGGCTGTTGCTCCACGTGATCGACGCCTCCGAGGGAGACGCGGACGAGCGTTTCACCGTGATCGACAGAGAGCTCGCCGCGTACGGCGCAGGACTCGGCGAGCGACCGCAGCTCGTCGTCCTCAACAAGTCGGATCTCGATCCCGAGCCCGCGCCGTTCTCCGTGGAGGACGCGCGCATTGTCGCTGTCCATCGCATCTCGTGTGCGACCGGCGCAGGGATCGACGAGCTCAAGTCGCTGCTGTTCACCCTCTGTCCGCAGGATGTCTCCGAGCCGACTCCCGTCGTCGAGGAGATTCCCGCATTCCTCGAGTACCGGCCGCGTCCTCCCGAGCGCCGGCAGTTCCGCGTTCTCCGCACGGGTCAGGGTTTCCGCGTCGTCGGGGTTGCTCCGGAGGGCGAAGAGCTCGAAGCAGCGTTGCGGGATGCCGGCGTGCGCCGCGGTTCCGAAGTCGAGATCGGCGACGAGGTCGTGGTCTGGGAATGAGCGGTGTGGGAGCGACAGGCACCGTCGGGATCTTCGGAGGCGCGTTCGATCCGCCTCACGACGGGCACATCGCTCTCGCCCGCGAGGCGATCGACCACTTCGGGCTCTCCCGGCTTCTCGTCCGCGTCGTGGCCGATCCAGGTCACAAGGAGGTCGAGACCCCGCCGCAGATCAGGCTGGCGCTCGCGGAGCTCGCCTTCGCGGCTCTCGACGAGGCCGAGGTATCGCTCGACCCCTATGGCCGCACGGTCGACTCCCTCGAGGCGCTCGGCCTCATCGACCCCGTCTTTCTGATCGGTGCCGACGAGCTTGCGGCATTCCCGACCTGGACGCGACCGGAACGTGTCCTCGAGCTGGCTCGCATCGGTGCGGCCACACGGCCGGGAAGCGACCTCGACGACCTCGATCGTGTCGTGCGCGGGCTTGCTCTACCCGAGCGCGTCGAGCTCTTTCCGATCACGCCACTCGCAGTCTCCTCGTCGGAGGTTCGTGAGCGGATCGCCGCAGGGCTGCCGATCGACGCCCTCGTGCCCCCGTCCGTCGCCGCGGAGATTCGCCGTCTCGACCTCTATCGCGCCCGTTGATCTCCCCGAACCGCCGGTACACTGGGCTTGACCGGATTCCGTTCCATTCCCGTCCCGACCGAGGAAGCTGACCGACCTGACATCGCTCGAGCAAGCTCGCCGCATCGCCGCCCTCTGTGAGGAGAAGCTCGCGACCGACGTCACCATCCTCGACATGCGCACGGTGTGCGACTACACCGATTTCTTCGTCATCGTGACGGGCGGCAACACGCGCCAGACGAAGGCGATCAGCGACGAGGTGCACTTCGTGCTCAAGCGCGACCACGATCTCCTCCCACGCGCCGTCGCCGGCGAGCGCGAGGGCACGTGGATCATCGCCGACTACTACGACTCCGTCCTTCACGTCTTCACCGAGGAGACGCGGGAGTTCTACCGGCTCGAAGATCTCTGGAACGACGTGCCCAAGCTCGAGGCCGCCGCTAGCGCCTAGGGCCGTTGTCGAACGAGGCGACGAAGTCCGCGAGTCGTTCCTCTGAACGGAGTACTTGCCGTCGACTGATCGGAAGGTCCGATCGCGGAGGCTGAGATCGATCAACCAGGCCGACGACCACGCGTTCGAGCATCTACACTCCGTTTCGCTCGTGGGGCCGTAGCTCAGCTGGGAGAGCGTCTGGCTGGCAGCCAGAAGGTCAGGGGTTCGAGCCCCCTCGGCTCCATCCGAAACCCGCCCGCGAGGCGGGTTTTGCGTTTCCCGCAGGGGACAACAACAGCGAGCGCCCAACGGTGCGAGTCGCGCCCAGCAGGTCAGGCTTGATTCGCTGTGGCCGAGGCTGGCGGATCGCTACTCTTGAACGATGCCGACAGCCACCACGGCCTTGGCGAAAACGTGGACATCCCATAGTCCCCGTGAGACACGCGTCCTCGTCCTCTGGGTCGGCCGCCGCGGAGGGCAGCGGGTGTGCCGCTCATTGGAGCGGCAGGGTTACCGTGTGTTGCGCGCCCATCCGATGGACGTCCCCGATGGCCGCTCGTACTCCTGCGTGCGCCCACTGCGCTACCCATCAGCCACGGACGCCCCCGACGCGTTCCTCGGATTTGTGGCCCGCGCGTGCCGCGAGCGACGGGTCGACGTCGTGCTGCCGCTCGACGAGAGCGTCGTAAGGCTGCTGGCCGAGAGCGGGGCCAACCTGGGATCCGCCGTCGTCGCGGGCCCGAACGCCCTCCAATACCACGCTCTCTGCAACAAGGCGGAACTGATCCACACTGCCCGAGTCGCGGGTGTCGACCATCCTCACACTGTCGAGGTCACCGGCGAGGTGTCAACAGGCGAATGGCCGGATCTCCCGTGCATCGTCAAGCCGGGCATCACTGCGGGGAGCGGACGAACGGAGGCGGCCGTGCTGGTAACGACGATCGCCGAGCGTGACGCTGCAGTGCGCGCTCTTGTAAATGCCGGAGTGTCTGCGTTGGTTCAGGAGCGGCTGACCGGGCAGCGGTGGGTCGGCCACTGCGTTCTCTCAGAGCACGGGTTCGACTTCCTCGGTTTCCGGGTCGACCGCGACTACCCGCGGTATTCGGGGCCGGCCTCGGTGATGCATACGGCCTCGGTTCCGCCGCAGGTCATCGACGCGACTCGACGACTACTCGAACACGTCCGCTACCGCGGCCCCTGCGGCCTTAGCTTCATCGAGCGCAACGGTCGCTTCCTGGTTCATGACGTTAACCTGCGCCTCGGCGCGACGGTCGAGGTCTCGATCCGGAGCGGCTTCGACATTCCGGGACGCTCCGTAGAAGCCGCCCTCGGGCGACCGAGCCCGCCGCTCCGGGTGCTGACGCCGACGCGATACGTGCGTTTCGACAGCGAGCTCAGGGAATTCGTGCGGGCGCTGCATCGCCGTGAGACAGGTGAACCGGCGTCCGTGATCGCGCGCTGGATCGCTTCGGGCCTGACCTCGCGGCAGACGGTCCTCGACCCATCTCCATTCGACTCTGTGTGGATGCTCGGTGTCCTGTCACGAAGAGCCAAGCGCTTGGGGTCGAGCTTGGGGGCGCGACTGCGCTGAGCGCCTTCTCTAGGGTAGGAGCATGTCGGCCGACACCGCACTCCGCGCCAGCGTGCGCCTTCTCGGCGACCTTCTCGGACGCGTGCTCGTCGAGCAGGAAGGACAGGAGATGCTCGACGACGAGGAACGCATCCGCGCTCTCGCCCGTGATGCCCGCACCGGCGGCTCGCGCGACCAG
>JANOFZ010000467.1:0-18196 GCA_031413935.1 Thermoleophilia bacterium
GCTGTCGGTGACCACGGAGATCCCGGCCCCCGTCCGCGAGGAGCTCGGTCTCGATGCCGTGGTAGACGATCACGACGAGGCCCGCGAGTGCTCCTGCCGGCAGCGGCAGGGGGCGCGTGTGCTCGAGCACCCAGGCCGCGATCGTCTCCTCGAGGAGCTCGATCCAGCCGTCGACCGAGCTGCGCCAGCGCTCTGCGAGCTCGGGATCGGAGAGCCCCGCGGCCCAGAGCTCCCAGAGCATCCGAACGTACCCCGATTCCATGTCCTGATCGAGGTACGCAGCAGCCGCGCGCCACCGATCTGCGAGCGACCCGGGGCCTGCGAACAGCTCACGCTGCCGCTCGAGGAGCCGGCTGTTCTCGCGCTCGAGCACGGCGGCGAGCAGTCCGGCGCGTGATCCGAAGTGGTAGTGGACGAGTGAGAGGGGGACATCGGCCGCAGCGGCGACGGCGCGGGTCGAGGCCGCGGCATAGCCGATGCGCCCGATCAGCCCGGCCGCGGCGTCGAGGATGAGCTCACGCTTGTCGACCCCGCGGGCGCGTCGCCCGTCGGTTTTCTCGTCCGCACTTGACATACCTCGATCGTATCAGCTATAAAGTCGGTCGACCGACCAATACAGGAGTCCTGCTGTGGTGACACTACGACACCTGACGGCGATCTTCGAAGGAGACGTGGTGGAGTGGCGGTGACGACCGGAGCATTCGAGAGAGCGCACGCGCCAGATCTCTCGCGCGCCGCACAGCCTTCGTTGACGGGCTCCGTCGATGTGAACGGCGTCGAGATCGGCTGGGACGTTTTCGGGGAGGGGAGGCACACGGTGCTCTTCATGCCGCCGTGGGCGATCGTCCACTCACGGTTCTGGAAGGCGCAGATTGCCACCATGGCCCGCTCGTTTCGCGTCGTCAGCTACGACGGACGCGGCAACGGCAGGTCGGGTAGGCCGCGCGCGAGTGGGGAGTACTCCGATCGGGTCAAGGTCGGCGACGCACTCGCGGTCCTCGACGCGACGGGAACGAAGGACTGCCTGATAGTCGTGCACTGCGGCTCTGCCGGCACGGGCCTCAGGCTTGCTGCCGAGTACCCCGATCGTGTGCGCGCGATGGTCTCGATCGCACCCTCGCTGCCACTGTCCCCACCGATTCCCGAGAGGGTTGGGTTTCCGCTTCGGGAGCCGGCGAGCAGCTACACGGAGTGGGGGAAGGCGAACGTCCACTACTGGGCCTCCGAGGCTGGCTACGACGACTACCTCCAGTTCTTCTTCGGGCATTGCTTCCCGGAGCCCCACTCGACGAAACAGATCGAGGATTGCGTCGGCTGGGGGCACGAGATCGGCCCCGAGACGCTGGCAACCCTGATGGACGCGCCCGGCACGACCCGCGAGGAGGCGATCGACCTGATCGGGCAGATCACGTGCCCGGTCCTGTTCGTCCAGGGCACCGAAGACGAGATCACCCCGCCCGACAGGGGCGCGGCAATGCAGGCGCTCCTCCCGGGCTCCGAGCTCGCCACGTTCGACGGCTGCGGTCACGGCGTCAACGCGCGTGACCCCGTTCGGTTCAATCTCCTGCTCCGTGACTACGCCGACCGGATCTTCGATACTCCTGAGAGATTTGCCTTTCGGCGAGCCTTGACCCGGTCTCCGCGGGTGCTTCTCGTCAGTTCACCAATCGGTCTCGGCCACGCCTGGCGCGACGTTGCGATCGCCGAGGAGCTGCGCCGGCTCCGTCCCGGGATCGAGATCGAGTGGCTGGCTCAGGATCCGGTGACACAGGTGCTCGAAGCATGTGGTGAGACGATCCACCCCGCCTCGGCGCTCATGGCCGGCGAGTCGGCGCATATCGCCGCCGCGTCATCGGGACATGAGCTCCCCGTCTTTCAGGCGTGGCGCGAAATGGATGAGATCTTCGTTGCGAACTTCATGCTCTTCCACGACGTTGCGCGCGATGGTCTCTACGACCTCTGGATCGGTGACGAGGCGTGGGAGGTCGACTACTTCCTGCACGAGAATCCGGAGCTGAAGACGGCGCAGTACTGCTTTCTCACGGACTTCGTCGGGTGGCTACCGATGCCAGAGGGGGGTGCGCGCGAAGCCGAGCTCACAGCCGACTACAACGCCGAGATGATCCGTCAGATCGAGCGATTTCCCGGAGTCCGTGACCTTGCGCTCTTCGTCGGCGAGCCCGACGACATCGTCCCCTACCGGTTCGGGCCAGGCCTGCCAGCGATTCGCCCCTGGACCGAGGCGCATTTTGACTTCTGTGGCTACGTCCTGCCATCGCACCAGGCCGAGCTGCCGCCGAGGGACGAGCTTCGCGCCGAGTTCGGCTGGTCGCCCGACGACAGGGTTCTCGTCGTTGCCGTGGGTGGCTCGGGCGTCGGCTCGGATCTCCTCGCCCGCGCGATCGACGCCCACACGCTGCTCGCACCCCGTGTCGAGCGGCTCCGCACGACCCTCATCACCGGGCCGCGCATCGATCCCGCCTCGTTCGATGTCCCTGAGGGGGTCGAGGTGCTTCCCTATGTGCACGCCGCCGGGCGGATGCTGGCTGCGTCGGACGCCGCGCTCGTGCAAGGCGGCCTCACGACCACGATGGAGCTCGTCACGGCGGGCCGCCCGTTCGTCAGCGTCCCGCTGCGAAGGCACTTCGAGCAGAACGGTCATGTCGCCTACAGGCTGAGGCGCTACGGGCACGAGCGGCTGGTCGATGCGGACGCGTCTCCGGCGGATCTCGCGGACGCCCTCGCGGACGCGTTCGGTACGCCGGCGAGCTACCTCGCGGTCGAGAAGAGCGGCGCGCTGCGAGCGGCGACTGCGATCGCTGCGCTGATCTCGTAGGCGCGGAACCTGTCCGGCCCGGCGCGGGCGGGATCCTGCGAATCCTCTGGCTCCACTCCTCATCGAAGAATTCGCCTCATTTGCGGGAACTCTGTGTCGTCCGATGCCTCTCGTACGCTGCAGGAATGGATCAACCGACGCGCATCGACCTGCTCGAGCTCGATATTGACCTCCGCCTCGCCGACCTCTGGCGGGAGGCAGCCGACGTGACCGAGTGGAACCTCGAGGTCGTCTCCGCGTTCATGCGTGCCTCGTACGGGAAGGGCTACTGCGACGCCTTCACCGAGGATTCACCGGGTGCGCTGTGTCACGACCACGGGTACGAGATCCCCGGCCGGCAGCAGTCCGTCCGCGCGGCGTAGCGACTGCGCAGGCCGTTCCTCATGCCGCGCGCTCCTCGTGGTGGGTATCCTCAGGGTGTGGCCAGGAAGCGCTCTCCCGCGCGTCTCGTTATCGCCCTCTCGATCGCGGCGGTGCTCGCAGTGTTTCTCCTCTATACCTCCATCGCGGGTGGTGGCACGCCGTCGGTGAAGCCGAGCGAGCTGGCCGCCCAGACCGGCCCGGTTTCCCTCGTCGGCCAGGTCGTCGGCAAGCCGAAAGGCGATGCGAATGAGGAAGGCCTGCGGTTTCGCCTTCGCGACGTGAAGGATCCGTCGAGTCCAACGGTGCTCGTCCTCTACAAGGGGAGCGTGCCCGATCTCTTCGCTCCTGGCCGGGATCTTGTCGTCGAGGGTGCGTTGCGTAACGGAACGTTCGTCGCGACGCCCGGAACGATGGTGACGAAGTGCCCGTCGAAGTACACGGCGATCAAGCCGTCTGACTAGGATGGCCGATCTCGGTCGGGCGGCGCTGCTCGTCACGCTCGTTCTCTGCCTGTACGCGTGCGTCGTCGGGACGGTGGCGGCAGTCACAGGGAGGCGACGGCTCGCGATGTCGGCCCGCAACGCGCTCATCGCCTCATTTGGCTCGACCGTCGTCGCCACCGCGATCCTCGTCGCCGGATTCGTTCGCAACGATTTCTCGCTCGTCTACGTCGCGGAGCACTCGAGCCGGTCGCTCGGGGGGATCTACAAGGTCTCCGCGCTCTGGGGCGGCCAGGAGGGCTCGCTCCTGCTCTGGCTGCTCATCCTGACTGGTTACGCCGCCCTCGCGGTCTGGATCAACCGCAACCGCACACGTGATCTCGTCGTCTGGGTGACCCCGGTCCTCGGTGGCATCGCCGTCTTCTTCTCGTTCCTCCTCGTCGCGGTCGCGACCCCCTTCGCGACACAGGTTGCACCGCTCGACGGCTCAGGTCTCAACCCGAGCCTCCAGAACCCGTACATGATGTCCCACCCTCCGTTCCTCTACCTCGGCTACGTCGGGCTTGCCGTGCCGTTCGCCTTCGCGATGGGAGCGCTCCTCTCGGGTCGGACGGATGAGCGATGGATCGTCGCTACACGACGCTGGACGCTGATCGCGTGGACCGCGCTCGGGATCGGGCAGCTGCTCGGCTCGCACTGGGCCTACCTGGAGGTCGGCTGGGGCGGATTCTACGCCTGGGATCCGGTCGAGAACGCAGCGCTGATGCCGTTTCTCGCCGCCACAGCGTTCCTCCATTCCGTGATGATCCAGGAGAAGCGCGGGATGCTGAAGGTGTGGAACGTCGTGCTCGTCTCCTTCGCGTTCATTCTCTCGATCTTCGGGACGTTCCTCACCCGTTCGGGCATCGTCAACTCGATCCATTCCTTCGCCCAGAGTTCGATCGGCGCCTGGTTCCTCGCGTTTATCGTCATCGCTGTCGTCTTCTCGACGGTGATGATCGTCTGGCGCCTGCCGTTGCTGCGATCGAAGACGAAGCTCGAGTCGCTGATCTCCCGCGAGGCTGTCTTTCTCTACAACAACCTGCTGCTTGTTGCCCTCTGCCTGACGATTCTCTGGGGTGTCGTCTGGCCGATCCTCTCGGAGGCTGTCCGTGGCGATTCGGTTGTCGTCGGGCGACCGTATTTCGACTTCTTCTTCCGCCTTTTCGGTCTCCCGCTGCTTCTCCTCATGGGGGTCGGACCACTCATCGCCTGGCGGCGGGCGTCCCTGCGCGGGCTCGGGCGTACGTTCGTCTGGCCTGCTGCCGTGGCCGTCGCAACCGGCGTCGTCCTTCTGATCCTCGGGGCCGGGTCGTCGGCCCCGGGCCTCGTCGCATACACCTTCTCGGCGTTCGTGCTGGCTGCGATCGGGCTCGAATTCGTTCGCGGAACCAGGGCTCGACGGGCTCTTTCGGACGAGTCGTGGCCCGTTGCGTTCGGCTCTCTGGTCGGTCGCAACCGCCGCCGCTACGGCGGCTACGTCGTTCACGTGGCGATCGTCCTCTTCGCGATCGGCGTCGCCGGATCGAGCGCGTACGACTCCGTCGTCGAAGGACGCCTGGCGAAGGGGGAGGCGCTCACCGTTTCCGGCTACACGGTGCGGTACGTAGGACTCAGCGAGCGCCAGACCGATCACGCAACCGAGGTACGAGCGACGCTGGCGGTCAGCAGGAACGGTGAGAGCCTAGGTGCCCTCGAGGCGGGCAAGAATTCGTACAAGATCGCAGGCCCCGATCCGCAGGTTTCCTCGGAGGTCGGGGTCCGCACCGACTATCGTACGGGCGAGGATCTGTTCGTGATCCCCGGGACCATCTACGACGACGGCAGCGTCTACTTCAGGATCTTCGTCAAGCCGCTCGTCAACCTCCTGTGGCTCTCCGGCATCGTCTTCCTCCTCGGATCGATCATCGCGCTCTGGCCCGATGCGCGTGAGCAGCGACGGCTTGCCGTTCGCTACGCCGCGGCCGGCAGTCCCGCCCGCGGCCGGTGACCGTCGCGATTGTCCTGAGCGCGGTTCTCGGTGCCGTGTGCGTCGTGCTTGTTGCTTTGCCCTTTTTGCGTGAGCCAGAGCCCGTCTCGGACGCGCTCGAGGAGATGACGCCTCAGCGCCAGCGGCGGCTTGCCCTCGCAGAGGAACGCGATCGCGCTCTGTCCGCGTTGAAGGAGCTCGAAGCGGATCATCGTGCCGGCCGGATCAACGACGAGGACTACCGGGCGTCGATTGGCGCCCTGCGACGAGAAGCAGCGAGTGCACTGCGGGCGCTCGATGTGGTCAACGAGAAGGTCTAGCACCGCGAGGCGCGAACAGGGGTCGTATGGCCCGACTGCCGGCCCTCCTCGTCGCGCTCGCGGCCGTGATGCTGCTCGCGGGAACCGCGATGGGCGACCCCGGCTCCGACAAGACGCGAGTCGATTCCCGACTGGGCGAGGCCCGTGCGAACGCAGAGCGGGCGGCCAGCACGGCGACGCTCCTGACGACCGAGCTGAGCAGGCTCGGTCAGGCGGCCCGTTCGGCCGAGGCGGCTCTTGCGACCGAGCAGGCGCGGGTCACCGCGCTCGAGGTATCGCTCGTCGCCGAGCAAGCTCGCCTGGTCGCGCTGGGCCGGGAGATCGAGGCGCAGAACGCGCGGCTCGCTGTCCTGGAACGGCAGTATCGTACGGCCCTGCGCGTCCTCGAGCGTCATGTTCGTGCGATCTATCAGGCCGATTCCCCCGACCTCATCTCCTTTGCCCTCGGAGCAACGTCGTTCAGCGAGCTGATCAACAACCTCGACCTCCTCGATCGAATCGGGAGGCAGGACAAGCAGATCGCGGGTTCGTTCGACGCAGCCCGCATTGAGCTCGAGCGGGCACGGGCCTCGACGGCTCGCGCGCGGCGTGAGGTCGCGCAATCCGTATCGGCGATTGCCGTGCGCACCGCCGCTCAGCGGGAGGCGCGCGATCTGGTGGCCACGAGGCGCAACGCACTCGTTGTTGCCGAGGGCGAGAAGGCGCAAGCTCTCGAGGGTGCCCGCGGCGACCGCGCGACGTTCGTCGCAGAGGCCGAGGCGCTCGCCGCGGAGAGCGCGGCTCTCGCGGCGCGGATCCAGGCTGCGCAGAGCGCTGCTGCCGCCGCTGCTACCACCTCCCCTGCCACCTCGACGTCCTCGTCACCGGGGGCAACCCTTTCCTGGCCCGTATCGGGGCCGGTCACGAGTGGATTTGGGCCACGGTGGGGCAGGATGCACGAGGGCATCGACATATCAGTGGAAACGGGAACACCCGTGCGCGCTGCCGCGGCAGGCACGGTGATCTACGTCGGGTGGCTCGGCGGCTACGGGAATCTTGTCGTCGTCGACCACGGGGGTGGGCTCTCGACCGCCTACGCCCACAACTCGAGCTTCGCGGTCGGGCAGGGTGCCGCTGTCGGTGCCGGGACTGTGGTCTCCCTCTCGGGGAACACAGGCAACTCGTCCGGTCCGCACGTGCACTTCGAGGTACGCGTCAATGGTGCCGCAGTGGATCCGCTCGGGTACTTGTAGACCGAGCGCAGCGTCGATCGGTTGCGCGCGCGTGCGGTGTGACGCGGTCGAGGCGTGCGCCTCGCCCCTACGGAAATGGCGTGGTGTTTGTCGTAGGGGCGACGCGCAGCGTCGACCGACGGGGGCGGGTTTGCGTTCGTGGTCGAGCGAGCTAGGCGGCGTCGGTTGCGGCGGCCGGCAGCGATTCTGTCGGAATAGTGCGGAGGTCAGGCAGCGCGCGCCACTGCTCCTCGAGACCGAGGCCGTAACCCGCAAACAGCTCGTCCGGGACGGTGAACCCGACGTAGCGGAGACCGATCTTTTCGACAAGACGGCGGTAAGGGCGATCGAGCAGCGTCACGGCCGCGATGCTCGCTGGGTCTCGCTCGGCGAGCGTTCGGTTCAGGAATGCGAGCGTGAGCCCTGTATCCACCACGTCCTCGACGATGATCACATCGCGGCCTGCGATCGGGACGTCGAGATCCTTCAGCAGCCGAACCCCACCGCGACGACCGTCCGAGTAGGCCGCCATCTCGATCACGTCGATCGCATGGAGGATCGGCAGTGCGCGCGAGAGGTCGGCGAGGAAGACCGTGCTCGACTTCAGGGGCGCGACGAGGAGTGGCTCGTGGCCCTCGTAGTCGGCGGCAATCTCCGCCCCGAGCTCTGCCACGCGCGCGGCGATCTCTGCGGCGGAGAGGTAGACCTCGCCGACGGGGTGGTGTCCTATGAGGCCAGCTTCAGTCGGTATCGCTGGGCGAGGCGCTCGAGGTCGCGCCGGTAGAAGAGCTTGACATTGACCTCCGGATACTGCTCGCGCACCTCACGGAGCTTGCGATTCTTGCGGGTCACGAGCGACTGCTTCATCACCGTCACCTCGATATACAGGTTCTCGTCCGGCAGAAAGAAGTCGGGCGTGAACGCGCGTGTGATCCGGCCCTCAGCGTCTCGTTCGAGAACGAAGGAGGTTGGCTCGTACTCCCAGGGGATCCCGTACCAGTCCAGGATCCTGGCGCACTCAAGCTCGATCCGGTTGGCGAACCGCGGGGGCTCTGTTCCACGGTACGCCTGGAACCGGTGGGATTCCGACCGCACAACTGAACGGTACTCGCGCCCTCGGACGTCCCCTCGCCGTAGTGGTCGCTCCGGGGAATCCTGCCACGCTGCGCGTGGCTGCAAACACATCGCAGGGCTTCGTCCTCGGTCGCACCCGTACAAGAGGAAGGGGTGTTGGTACCAGACTTAAGTCTGGTACCAACGCAGTTTCCCTCAGCTCCCTGCGTCCTCGCCCTGCTCGGTTTTCGCCGGCGCAACACGACAGGATTCCCCGGAGCGACCACTTGCTGCTCCGAGGTCGTACAATCCAGCGATGCCGAACAGCGCAGGTCCGGGCCTCCGGATCGCCCACCTCTCCGATCTCCACTGCGGCGAGCAGTACTTCGAGCCGACCCTGCTCGAGCGTGCGATCAGCGAGATCAACGAGCTCGAGCCCGACATCGTTGTCTGCTCCGGAGACCTCACAACCCTCGGCTTCAAGCACGAGTACCAGCTGGCGCGTCACTACGTCGACAAGATCGAGTGCGAATCACTCGTTGTGATCCCCGGGAACCACGACTCACGGAACGTGGGCTACATCCATTTCGAGGAGATGTTCGGCGAGCGAAACTCGGTGTTGCGGAAAGCCGGGGTCACGGTCGTCGCGGTGGATTCGACCGAGCCGGATCTCGATCATGGCCAGATCGGGCGCGGCCGCTACGCCTGGATCGAACGGGAGTTTTCCGCGGAGCCTGCCGATCTGAAGATCTTCGTACTTCATCACCATCTGCTTCCCGTGCCGGGCACCGGCAGGGAGCGGAACGTCGTCTACGACGCCGGTGACGTGATCGAATGCCTTCTGCGCTCGGGCGTTCAACTCGTGCTCTCGGGGCACAAACACGTGCCCTACGCCTGGCGCCTCGAGAACCTCTTCGTTGTCAACACCGGCACGGTTTCCTCGCTGCGCTTGCGCGGTAATACCCGACCCTGTTACAACGTGATCGAGGTCAACGGCAGCCATGTCGATATCTGGCGCCGCCATCCGTTCCACGGGCAGGGGCGCATCATCCAGTTCTCGACCGACACCCTCGAGTACGAGAAGTACACCGGCCGGATCGAGTCCGAGGTGACGTCGCGCTCGTGAGAGCCGTGGCCGTGATCGATGGGGAGCACTACGCGCCTGTAGTGAGAGACGCGCTCGTCGAGCTGCCCTACGACATCGTCGGCTGCGTGCTCGTTGGCGGCACGGAGAAACTGCGGGGCGGTGAGGACTACGGTGTTCCACTCGCTGCCACGCTCGAGGAGGCGATCGCTGAGTTTTCGCCGGAGGTCGTGCTCGATCTCTCGGACGAGCCGGTTCTCGGTCCGCCGGCGCGATTCAGGCTCGCCGCGCGCGCCCTCGCGCTCGGCATCCCCTACGAGGGAGCCGACTTCCGCCTCGACCCGCCGAGCTTCGAGGCTATCTCGACTCCCTCGATCGCGGTGATCGGAACCGGAAAGCGGGTCGGCAAGACGGCCGTCACCGGTCATGTGGCGAGCGAGCTGTCACGAGAACGGAACGTCGTCGTCGTTGCCATGGGTCGCGGCGGGCCGCCCGAGCCGGAGCTCATCGAGGTGCGGCCCACACTGGTGGATCTGCTTCGGATCTCACGCGCCGGGCTGCATGCGGCGTCCGACCACCTGGAGACTGCGGCGCTGACGGGGCTTCCGACGATCGGCTGCCGCCGTTGCGGCGGCGGCCTCGCGGGTGCCGTCGGCACGTCCAACGTCCTCGCCGGTGTGCGCCTCGCCGGGGAGCTCGATCCCGATCTCATCCTCCTCGACGGGAGCGGCGCTGCTCTTCCGCCCATCGCTGCCGATCGGCGCATCCTCGTCGTCGGCGCATACCAGGATCCGGCCGTCGCTACCGGCTATCTCAATCCCTATCGAGCCTTGCTTGCAGATCTCGTCATCGTGACGATGGCCGAAGAGGGCGTCGCACACGGCGAGCTCGCGGCCGCGATGGCGGGGTTGACACGCCCCGATGTCCCGGTCGTCCGCGTCGTGTTGCGACCACGCCCCCTCGAGGACGTTCGCGGGCGAAGGGTGGCTTTCTTCGGCACGGCGCCTACCGCTCACCACGGGCAGATTGTCAGGCATCTCGAGCGGACCTATGGGGCAAGGGTTGTCCACGTCTCCGGGAGCCTCTCCGACCGAGCGGCGCTCAGGGCCGAGCTTGCCGGGCTCGACTGTGACGCCATCGTCGTCGAGGTTAAGGCAGCCGCGATCGACGTCGTCGCTGAGGAGGCAGCGCGGAAGGAGATCCCCGTCGTGCTGGCCGCGAACGACGTTCTGCCTCTCGCCGGTGAGCCGGATCTCGACCTCGAGCTGGAGCGTCTGGCACGCGAGGCCATCGCGGCCGCGGTGGTGGGCGTCTGAGCGAGCGCCGTTACCTGGCGCCGCTGCCGCTCGGCGGTGACGAAGGCCCGCCGTGGTCGAAGGGGCTGATGGCCCGTGCGCTCGCAGCCACCGGATTGACGCCCACTCGCGCCTACGAGCTGGCGCGTCGCGCCGATGCCGACATGATTCAGCGTGGCTCGCTCGAGCTCGACCTCGACCGGCTGGCTGAGGTCGCTGCTGACGTGCTGGGTGAGCAGGAGGCAGCTCGTACGATGCGACGCCTGCGGCGGCTCCAGGCGCTGCAACACCTCGAGCTCCCCGTTGTTCTTCTCGTCGGTGGTGCAACCGGCACGGGAAAGTCGACCCTCGCTACCGAGGTGGCGCACCGCCTCGGGATCACGAGAGTGACCTCCACCGATTTCATCCGCCAGACGATGCGCGCGTTCTTCTCGCGCGAGTTCATGCCGTCGGTGCACTACTCGAGCTTCGAGGCCGAGCTCGCCCTGACCAGGGCCGACGAGGATCTCGCCGGTGACGCCACGTTGCGCGGTTTCCTCGACCAGACGCGGAACGTGCTCGTCGGCGTGGAAGCGGCAATCGACCGCTCGCTGACCGAGGGCTGGTCGATGGTGCTCGAGGGCGTCCATCTCGTCCCGGGCATGATCGCCATCGACCGGTCTGACGCGATCGTCGTGCAGTGTGTGATCTCGATCAGCGATGAGCAGGTGCATCGAAGTCACTTCTGGGTGAGAGATGCCGCCACCGACGGCCTGCGCCCGCTCGAGAAGTACCTCGACGGGATGACCGAGATCCGGATGATCCAGGACGTCCTCGTCGAGCGCGCGAGGCGATGCGACGTGCCGGTGATCGAGAACGTCAGCCTCGACGACGCGATCGGCCAGGTCCTCGACCTCGTCCTGACAGGGGCCGAGCGCCTCGTGCGCGTGGTGGCCCGGTGACAAGCTTTAGCCTGTCTCCTGGGTTCCTGGTTGCAGCGCGCGCACGGTAGAGTGGGAGGCATGGTCACCGAAGCCGACGTCATCGAGGCCCTCCACGGCGTGGAGGATCCGGAGCTCGGGATGGACATCGTCGAGATCGGCCTCTTCTACGAAGCGGAGATCGATGGGCCGAACATCAAGATCATCCACTCGCTCACCTCGATGGGGTGTCCCGCTGGCCCGATGATTCAGGAGGGCATCCACGACGCTGTGGCCGCGCTCCCGGGCGTCGAGCACGTCGAGGTCGAGCTGACGTTCGAACCGTTCTGGACGCCCGACCGGATGTCGGAAGACGCCAAGTTCATTCTTGGTTTCGGCTGAGCGAAGCTCAACCGAAACCAAAAGATGGGTGAGGCTTCAGCCTTACCCACGGCACTCCGGCTCTACGGCTGCGGCGGTACCGGCGTCGATGCCTTCTGCCCGGCACCAACCGGGGTGTAGGCGCAGATCACGTAGCCGGCAAGACGCTTCTTTCCGCCTGAGCTCCGGGCCGTGACGATCCAGCCGGTCGCCTGGGCGCGGTCGTCGACGGCCTTCGTGCCGTTTGCGGGTGCCGAGTTGATCAGGCTGCCGTAGAACTCGTTGCCGGCGTAGTCGGTTGTCGTCGTCGAGAGGAACCCGCCGCCGCCTCCCACGGGCACCTGACCGGTGTCACACGGGATCAGCAACTGGTGCTCACCGAGCGTCGTGATGTCCTTCGTCAGGCGGCGGACGACGAACGCGGTGCCGGCCGGGATCGTCCCCGGGGCGAGATCGCCCTCCTTGATCGTGCCGTTCTTGATGTCGGCGCCGGTGACGGCGCCGGATCTGATCTTCTCGGCGGTGACGGCGTTCGACCGAAGCTGTGCAGTGCCTACGCTCCCGGCAGGAAGCACTGCGTTGCGCACGGCCTCGCCGACACCGGTGAACCCGAGCGCAGCGACGACGAGCGCGGCGAGTGAGAGAGCACGGGAGAGCGGATCGCGCATTCTTCCGGGTACGCCGTGCGGCGCCATGATCCTCCCCGGCGAACCAGGATCCGCGGGTTCGGCACGGAACGTAGGGCCATGTGCGTCCGCAGATCGAGACGGCCCTCGTGACGGCCGCGGAGCTCGCCGAGGTTGCGGTCGAGCTGGGCCTCGACGTCGTCGGAGCCGCTCCTGCCGTGGCATACGAGGAGACGGAACAGCACATCCGCGAGCGGCGGGCAAAAGGTCTCTTCGCGGACATGAAGTTCACGATGGCGCGGCCGGAGGTCTCGTGTCATCCCGAACTGCTCCTCGACGGCGCGGCGAAGACCGTCGTCTCGGCGGCGCTGTGTTACTGGGTCGAGAGTCCCGAGGCGGGTGTGGGAGAAGGGCGTCTGCCCCGGTACGCGTGGCGTGACCACTACTCGCTCCTCCGCGAACGGCTGGACGAGCTGGGCCGGAGGCTCGGCGGGAGCTATTGCGTCCTCGTCGACGCCAACCAGCACGTCGACCGCGAGGGTGCGCGGCGCGCGGGACTCGGCTTCTACGGCAAGAACACGATGCTGATCACGCGCGAGCACGGCTCCTGGGTCGTTCTCGGCACCCTCGTCACCGACGTCGAGATCGAAGCGACGCCACCCCTCGACCTCGACTGTGGTCGCTGCACGCTCTGCATCGACGCGTGCCCCACGGGGGCGCTGGACGAGCCGGGAGTGCTCGATGCGAATCGCTGCCTCTCGTACTGGACGCAGGCTCCTGCGGCGGTGCCCGAGGAATACCGGGTGGAGTTAGGAGCCTCGGTCTACGGCTGCGACATCTGTCAGGACGTCTGTCCCTGGAATCGCGGGATCGAGAAGCGGCGCGCCGGCGTCGCGCTCGCGGACGACGCCGTGCCGAACGTCTCCCTCGTCGACTGGCTCACCCGTGCAGGAAGCGATCTCGTCATCGAATTCGATCGGCTGTACGTGCCGCGAAACGACCGACGCTGGCTGAAGCGCAACGCGCTGCACGCGCTCGGGAACACGGGAGACCACGAATCCCTCATCCATCTGGAGCCCTATCGAGCGAGCGACGATCCGATTCTTGAGGACGCCGCCACCTGGGCGGAGAAGGAGATCGCGGGGCGCGCGTCGTGACGTCGAACCGCCTGGACGTCCTCGTGCACGAGCTCCGGAGTCCCGTGGCCGCCCTCATCGCGATCGCGGACGCATACCCCGACGCAGACGAGCTGACGCGACGCCGCCTCGTCGAGCTTACGCACACGGCCGGCGCGAGTCTCGAGCGCCTGCTAGCCGACGTTGCGGCTGCGACGCTCAGACTCTCCCGGGTCGATCTCGGTCGGATCACCCGCGACGCGTGCGAGACGGCGACACTCGGGAGCTCGACCGTCGTCGCAGCATCCGAGAGTGGCATCAACCTTGGGGTCGTCGGTGACGCCGAGAGGCTGCGCCAGGCACTCGACAACCTGATCGGGAACGCGATCGGGCATTCCCCCGAAGGCGCCTGGGTCACCGTGACGTCGGGACGCACCGGGGGCTCGGTCGTAGTCGCTGTTACCGATCAGGGCGACGGAGTTCTGACGGGTGATCTCGAGCGGATCTTCGAATCGGGCGTCCGCGCAACGGACGCCCGCCCCGGCTCGGGCCTCTGTCTCGCCGTCGTTCGCGAGATCGCCCGGGAGCACGGGGGAGAGGTTGAGGTAGAGTCGAGCCCCGGTCGGGGGGCAACGTTCAGGCTCGTGTTACCGGCCGCTTCCGACGCGTTGTAACACCCAACTCGGACTGCAATTCCTTCGCGCGCGCCGCCACGCTCGCGCGCATATCGGCGGGCTCGAGCACGATCGTCTCCCCGGCATCCGCGAGGACTTCGGAGAGAAGCCACTCGTCGGTCTTGAACTGAACCTCCGACAGGGCAGCTTTGTCCGTCAGCGCGCGACCGCCGCGCTCGAGCTTCCAGCGAGCGATGACCGGCGAATGCCAGAGTCGTGCGATCCGCTGCTCGTGAAGGTAGCGGGGATCGAAGCCGTCACGAGGCTCGAATGACTCGCTCGTCAACGTCGCCGACCGCATCCGGTCGAGCCGGTACGTGCGCGGGCCATCGGCGGTGCGGTCCCAGGTGTGGACACGCCACACGGGCAGCTCGCGTTCGAAGGAATAAGGCTCCACCAAGCGCGTCGTCGGGTTCTCGTCACCCTCCTTCAGATACTCGATCTCGACGACGCGACGCTTCTCGACGGCATCGGACAGGGTACGCACGAGCTTCTCCTCGACGTCTTCCGCGTCCCCGGTCGGGGTATGGGGCAGGTCGAATTGTCCGAACGTCTCCTCGAGCTTCTTCCGCACGCGGTCGAGCGGCGTGTGGGCCTCGGCGGCAATCGTCGGGCCGACGTAGTCGATTGCGAGACGGATCGCGCGCGCTTCGAGCGGCGTCAGCTTCGGCGGCCGTCGGAACACGTCGCCGTAGAGCTCCTTGTCGACCCGCACGATCCCCTCGTCCTCGTCGACCTCGGCGTAGACGGTGTAACAGCCACCCCCGAAGTTGACGAGATTGAGGAGCGACAGGGTCTCCTGCAGCTCCTCGCGGGGAATCGAGAACCGTAGCGCGAGATCGTCCGCATCGAGGCGCGCATCCCTTCCCTCGCCACAGGCGGAGAGGACGTGCGCCAGCAGCGCCTGCAGGACGCCGAACCGCTCTGGCGCGATCGGTCCAACCGGCCGATCGCCCCGATCGGACGGCGCCTCGACCCGGCGCTCTCGCGCGACCGAGGGGCTTTCGCCCGCGTGACCTTCGCGGAGCAGGCCGAGACCGTCGGCGACGGCGTCACGTAACGCCTTCGGGGCGAGGGGTATCGCACGGCCGTTCTGCCGCAGCACCCAGCCCGCCAGCGGCTCGACGTTTGCAAAGTCGGTCTGGAATACGCCATCCGCGAGAACACCGGCGTCAGCGAGGGTGCGGTGCACCCACCAGGCCGTGTCTCCCTGGACTGCGATCTGAGCCCTCCCGACGGTCGCGCCGATCTGCCAGGGTCGTGGCACGCGGTGGGCCTCGACGTCGAATTCGGGCGGCAGCCGGAAGTCGCGCTCGCGCCGGGTGGCGAAGCGGATGTCGCTGCGGATCCGTGAGACGCGGAACGTCCTCACGGCGGCGCGGTCGAGATCCTGGCCCACGACGTACCAGATGCCCTCGTCGAGGCGCAGCGCGTACGGGTTGAGGACACGTTCGCCGACCTTGTCCCGTTGGGGTGACCAGTAGGAGAACTTGATCGTCCGCTGCTTCGAGATCGCCGACTCGAGCTTCGAGAGGCGACCGGCCAGCTCGGGCGAATAGTCCGGAGCGCTCACCCGGACGCGCTCGGCCGTGTCGGTACGCGCCTCGTGGAACCCGGGCCGGCCGAGGGCGAGGTTCTGGAGGGCGAGCCGGAGAGGCTCGGCGTAGGCGAACTTGCCGTCGAGGTAGAACAGCGCCGTCTGCAGCGCAGCGAGCTCGTCGTCCTTCAGGTCAAGGCGATCGAGGAAGTAGTTCTCCGAGCGCAGGGTGTACAACTCCTCGCCGGTGAACTCGTCGCGATGCGAGTGAAGCGGCACGCCCAGTGCCGTGAGCTCCGCACGATCGGAGTAGAAACGGCGCGCAAACGCCTCGTCGGACATCTCCGAATAGCCCTCGACGTTGCTCTTGACGTCACGGGCGGTCAGCGGCCGGCGCTCGGCCATGAGGAAGGCGACGAGCGAGAGTTGACGGATGAGCTTGTCGGTGTCGTGCGACATCGTGTGTGCGAGCTTACAGCCAACGACGCGCCCGATTGCGCGGTCGCACAGCTGATCCTGGCAGGTCGCGTCGGTAGAGAGTTACGCGGCGAGCGAGGTACGTGCTTCGAGATGCTGGTGCGACGGGCAGTAGTCGCGGCTCGGCAGCGGCGTCCGCTGGCAGGCCTTGCCTTTGCGCGTCGTTGCCTTGCAGCGAGCGATGCCGCCGTCGAATGCTCCGGCCTCGATCTGCTGCTCCACGAAGGTGATCGCGGCGCCGACACCCTCGCGCACGGCCCAGGCGACCTGCGCCTGCGCGGTGATGGGGAAGTAGCGGCGAATGTCCTGGAACAGCGCGCGGTCGGGACGCGCGAAGTATTGCGGGTCGGCTGCGAGCCGGGACATCGTGAGCTCGCACTCCTCGAGCACCGTCCGGCGCGACTCGAGGCGCGTGTGGCGGTCGGTGTAGGGATCGATCAGATCCTTGATCGAGCGATAGATCGCCCGTGAGTACTGATACATGCAGGACTGCAAATAGACGACGTGATCTTCCATCGGTCGGATCTCGCTTCTATGAAAATGGGGAATATAGGCTGAAACACGCGAAACTTATCCTTCCGCGACACGGAGTCTACCCGGTTTGCCTCCGTGTTACAAACTCGGTTTCAGTAGTGCCAGAAGAGGCAACAGATCCTTAGGCGCTGATGCGCTCGGTACGGGCGCCTCGTTGCACTGATTTCGCTGCTCGGAGGTGACTTGTGGCCTCCGGCTCGCTCGGATACGAACCGGTGAAGACGATCCAGTATCCGGGGTGGAGACTTGCGAATCGCGAGGAATCGAGCACGCCGACCCCCTTCAGGCCTTTCTTCCGTGCGTCGGCGGCGCGTGCAACGGCGGCGTCTCGGCCTTCGACCTTTGGCACGGAGATGAGCACGATCGTCCAACCTTTCTTCGCTGCCGGCCACTGCTCGATCCGGGATGCGCTCGTAACGGTCCGCTCGCTGACGAGCTTGCTACCGCCGGTCGCCGTGAGAATGGTGTTTGCCGTTGCAGCTTCGCGAGTGAGCCCGATCGCGAGAGCGCCTCCGGCCACGGCCACGGCACCTGCGAGCAGGATCGCGACCGATGTCTTGCGGCGATCGGGAGACGACGAGCCCACGCGCCCTGCAACCGGAAGCCGCAGGCCGCACTCGAGGCAATACTCCTGACCCGCAGCGACACCACCGCCGCACCGCGGACAATGCGTCATCAAGCCGCCCCCGGCTCCGCACTGTCGTCGATGAGCGATCGGCCGCAGCTCGGACAGAAGCGTGCTCCCATCAGCAGGGGTGCACCGCAGGCGCAGATCGCCCCGCCCTGACGTCGAAGCCCACGCGCGCCCTGCAGGAGCGCGTCGATCTCGCTCGCCCGGGCCTCGATCGCCACGAGCTCGGCGCACCGCTCGATGATGAGCGTCTCGTTGAAGTGGTCGCGGCGATACATCTCGAGCGTGAGCCCACCGAGTTCCCGGAGTCGCTCGTCGCGGAGGATGAGCAGCGCCCGCCGCTCGCGGCGAAGATCGCTCGCAGTCGGAGCCGACGGCTTGCTGGAGAAGAGCGCCACGGCGAGAGAATAGCCGGGAGAGAGGTCGCCACCAGATCGGCGTGGGGTTGCGGGCGGGACAGGTTAAGCCTCTAGAGCCCGACGCCGGCGACCTGGACGTACTTGACGTCCAGGTACTCCTCGATCCCCACAGCACCGCCTTCGCGCCCGTAGCCCGATTCCTTGACACCTCCGAACGGAGCGTTCGCGGCGCTGATGATTCCGGTGTTGGCTCCAATGATCCCGTACTCGAGCTTTTCGGCGACGCGCAGCAGCCGCGCGTAATCGCGCGTGTGGAAGTAGGCAGCGAGTCCGTAGATCGACTCGTTCGCGAC
>JANOFZ010000468.1:0-2000 GCA_031413935.1 Thermoleophilia bacterium
ATTGCCGGAAAGGGCGGACCGTATGAGCGGTTGCCGTACTGGTGGAGCGACATCGGGCCGCGCCGACTGGCCGAGGTCGGCTTCGCCGGTGCCGTTGCGGACTGGGCCGAGGAGGACGGATTGCACGTGGGGCGCGACACGTCAGGGGAGCCCGTCTGCGTTCTCGTCGTGGACGCGCCACGACGCTTGCGTGAGGCTCGGGCGATCGTTGAGAGGGATGCCGGAGCATGAGCACGGTCGAGGAGTGGGCCGAGAGCATCACGGTCGAGCAGCTCGACGAAGATCCCTACCCGATCTACGCGCGGATGCGCCGCGAGGCACCCGTGTGCTTCGTTCCGGCGGTTGGTCTCTGGTTTGTGACGCGCTGGACCGACGTCGAGTTCGCCGGATCACACACCGACCTGATCGACTCCTCGGTGACGCCGTCGCCACTGAACCGTGTGATGGGCGGGCCGAGCATTCTCGTCCTCGACGGCGAACCGCAGAAGAAGCTCCGTGCCATGCTCGACCCGTCCCTGCGGCCCCGCGTCGTCGAGGCGACGTCGCCGGATCTCGTCTCCCCGGTCGTCGAAAGGCTCCTCGACGGGATCGCCGAACGTGGCGAGGCCGAGCTGATGAGCGAGTACTTCGAGCCGGTCTCGGTTCTCTCGCTCGGCAGCATGCTCGGGCTCGCCGAGATCCATGGCGACACGCTGCGCCGGTGGTTCCACGGCCTCGCGCAGGGTGCGATCAACTTCGAGGACGACCCCGCGCGATGGGAGATCGCGGACGCGATCACGGCGGAGATCGACCGCGACCTCGCGCCGATTCTGGAGCGGCTCTGGGAGACGCCGGACTCGAGCACGATCGCGACGATGCTGCAGCACGCTCCAGGGTCCTTCGATGAGCGAGTCGCGACGATCCTGCCGACGCTGAAGGTGATCCTGCTCGGCGGGATGCAGGAGCCGGGACACGCAGCCGGGACAACCGTTGCCGGACTGCTCGAGTCGGGCCAGGCAGCTGCAGTTGCCGCCGATCCCGCCGGTCTCGTGCGGGACGCCGTCGAGGAGGGCCTCCGCTGGGTCGCCCCGATCGGGACGCAGACGCGGCGCGTCAAGGCCGCGACCGAGCTCGGGGGCGTGACGCTGCCAGTGGGCGCCAACCTCGGGGCGCTCGTCTCATCGGCGAACCGCGACGAGGAGGTCTGGGGTCCGACAGCCGATGCCTACGATCTGTTCCGGCCCAAGCGCAACCACGGCGCATTCGGGTTCGGCCCCCACTTCTGCTCCGGCCATCACTTCTCTCGCGTCCAGATGCGGATCGCCGTGCAACGGCTCTTCGAGCGGCTCCCGAGCCTATGTGTGGACGCCGACCGACCGACGGTCTTCAACGGCTGGGAGTTCCGGGCTCCGCAGCACCTCCATGTGCGGTGGGACGCGTGATGCAGGAGGACGGTGGAGGCGTCGATCTCGGCCCCGCTGATCTCGCCGACGGTGAGTTGCGCGAAGCAACGGCGGATGGGCTCTCGCTCGTCGTCGCCCGAAGCGGCGGTCGCTACGTCGTCTTCGAGACGTGGTGCTCGCATGAGGAGTGCCCGCTCAGCGACGGGTGGCTCGAGGACGAGGCGATTCGCTGCGCCTGCCACGGGGCGCTCTTCTCGCTCGTCGACGGTGCCGCACTCGAAGGACCAGCCCTCGATCCGATCATCGTTGTCGCAGCTTCGGTGACCGCGGATCGGCGCGTCAGCGCAGACATCTCTACCCTCCACCCGTGAGTCTGAGCCCGGATCCCCCGTCTTGCGCGGGCGTTGCATCTCGCCCGGCCCGCCAGGCCGCTTCCCGTCCGGCTGGCAGCCGTTTCTCCGATTTCTGGCGGTGCCACCCGGACGGTGCGCTCCGCGCGGGGATGGCGTCATGAATGCCACCCGCCGTGACGACGCCATCCCCCCCCGTCCAGACGACCCCGTCGAGCGCCGCGCGATCACGCAACAAGGTGGATCCGGGCTTCGCCGCGACGTGCCC
>JANOFZ010000469.1:0-16405 GCA_031413935.1 Thermoleophilia bacterium
TCGTGACGGCGACGCCCGAAGTGCGCGTCCTCGGCCCGATCGACGCCGCCGTGACTCCAGGGGTTACAGCGAAGAAGCCGCCAGCAGGCGAAGATGCTGCCTTTTAGCAACCCGTGCGCGCGAAACGCGTCGATCGCGTACTGCGAGCAGCTCGGGTGGTACTTGCAGGTTCCGGCTGGCGTCAGCCGACCGAACGTCTGACGCCAAACCTGGACGAGGACGATTCCGACGTACCTCACGCGGCCGCCTTCCCGAGCACCTCGGTCACCTGCTCCACGAGCCAGACGTGCCCGCGTGTGTCTGCTGGCTCGGCGACACCCGAGCGGGCCGCGAGCACGTAGTCGCGGCCGACGGGTACATCTGGTGCAAGTTCCTGCCATGTCTCGCGAAGCTGACGTTTGAGACGGTTGCGGACGACCGCGTTTCCGACGGATTTCGGGACTGCGAGGCCGAGTCGTGGCTCGCCGGAGGGATCGTCTTCACGCGGGAACCAGTGCAGCGTCAGATAGCGCGTCGAGACCGACCGACCTTGCCGGTAGACCGCATCGAAGTCCTTCGACCGTGACAGGCGGTACCGGCGCTCCACAGGCAGGTGGCGCGCTCAGGCGGAGAGGCGCTTGCGCCCCTTGGCGCGACGGCGCTTCAGGATCGTCTGTCCGGCGCGCGTCGACATGCGAGCGCGAAAACCGTGCTTGCGCTTGCGACGGCGAACGTTGGGTTGATAGGTGCGTTTCACAGTGGAGCTCTCTTGGTCGGCGGTTCGTGGCCGCACGATGCGGACACGGGTGCGTCAGTATAGACGAGGTCCCCGCTCCCCGACTTATCCACAAGCGTTGGATCGGTCTCGGAAAGGAAAAGTGCTGCATCAGCCAATGCCTCGTTGTCATCCAAGGCTCCACGGATTGTGTTGTCCACACCTGTGGATACTGATGTGGACGAAGGAATATCCCTGCAAATATGGCTGTTTTGTGCTTGCGGGAGGGCTGAGCAGACGGGTTGGAACCGCTCGGAGGCGCTGCTATGCTCGCCCTCCCCACGCACGACCTGAGAGGAGCCTCCAAAGGGTGGAACACACCGCCGAGCCGACTGCCGAACGCCTGTGGGACGACGTCTCGGGCCGGCTCCAGGAGGCACTCAACGAGACGACGTACGCGACGTGGTTCGGCGGCGCATCTGCGGGAGACCTCAGCGATGATGCGTTCTCGCTCGTTGTTCCAAACGATTTCACGCGCGAGTGGATCGAGGGTCACTTCCTCGGCTTCGTCAAGGCAGCCGCGCGAGATGCGATCGGGCGTGACATTCGCGTCACGCTGACGGTTCGTGATCCCGGCGCGGCTGCCGTGGAGGCCGCCGGTGAAGCAGTGCCTGGCGCTCCCGCCGATCGGAGTGCGCCCACGACAACGCCGGCGCCCGCTAGCCCCAAGTACACCTTTGACCTGTTCGTGATCGGTTCCTCGAACCGCTTCGCTCACGCGGCCGCGCTCGCCGTCGCGGAGGCTCCTGCTCAGGCCTACAACCCTCTCTTCATCTACGGAGGCACGGGGCTCGGGAAGACCCACCTTCTGCAGGCGATTGGACAGTACGTCAGTGAGCACACGAAGGGCTCTACGACCCGCTACGTCACGAGTGAGACGTTCATGAACGACTTCATCAACTCGCTCAGGGACAAGCGCATCGAGGGGTTCAAGCAGCGGTATCGCACCTACGACGTCCTTCTCGTCGACGACATCCAGTTCTTCGAGGGGAAGGAGCGCATCCAGGAGGAGTTCTTCCATACGTTCAACTCCCTCTACGAGGCCGGCAGGCAGATCGTGATCTCGTCAGACCGACCCCCGAAGGAGATCGCAACGCTGGAAGAGCGCCTACGGTCGCGATTCGAATGGGGGTTGATCACGGACATCCAGCCACCCGATCTCGAGACGCGAATCGCAATCCTGCGAAAGAAAGTGACGACAGACCGGATCGAGATCGCAGACCCCGAGGTGATCACCTTCATTGCCAGCCGTGTCTCGACCAACATTCGCGAGCTCGAGGGTGCGCTGACCCGTGTTGTCGCATTCTCGTCACTCACGGGGCGCGAGCTGACCGTTGAGCTTGCCGAGCAGGTTCTGCGAGATCTCTTCCCCGATGGCGACGCGATTCCCGCAGTCACGATCACGCGGATCCAGGAGGCCGTCTCCGATCGGTTCGGGCTCTCGGTGATCGAGCTCTGCAGCCAGCGCCGCTCGCAGGCTGTCGCGTACCCGAGGCAGGTCGCGATGTATCTCTCGCGCGAGCTTACGGACGCCTCGCTGCCCAAGATCGGCAAGGAGTTCGGTGGTCGCGACCACACGACCGTGATCCATGCCACAACGAAGATCACACGCCTGATTTCTGAGGATAGATCTGTGTACAACCTCGTTCAGGACCTCACAGCACGGATCAAGCAGGCCCGGTGATCTGTGGAATCCGCAGCGAGCACGCCCTGTCCCTGTGGGACCGGTCTCTTTTCTCCACGGGTGGACCCACAGGCGCAAACGGGATCACCGAGCCGTTCCGGGCCGTCCTCCCCGTCATTCACACTCCTATGTACTACTACAAGAGGTTCTTTAAATGATTAGTGAAGTAGACGTAACGGTCGGTTCCGGCCTCAAGGTCACCTGCGACCGAGATCAGCTCGTCGCAACGCTTGCAACGGTTTCCCGCGTCGTCTCGTCTCGCGGATCGGTGCAGGTTCTCTCTGGCGTCTTGCTGCGTCCGGATGGCGACCGCCTCGAGCTCGCCGCCACCGATATGGAGCTCTCGCTACGCACGACGCTCGAGGCGCAGATCGAAGGCGACAGCGCTGTCGTCGTTCCCGGGAAGCTATTGGTCGATCTCGCACGCCTGCTTCCAGCCTCCGAGGTGACAATCGAGTATCGCCCCGAGGATGGCGTCGCGCACATCTCGAGTGGAACATATTCCTCGAAGCTCAACGTCTTCGCGGCAGAGGATTTCCCGAGGCTCCCCCTCATCGAGCCCGCGCGACACACGATCGCGACGGCATCGCTGCTGGAAACGGTCGATCGCGTTGCGAAGTCGGCCTCGAAGGACGAGTCTCGCCCGGTACTCACGGGCATCCAGGTGCGGTTCGAGGGCAAGAAGCTCTTCATGGCCGCGACGGATTCCTACCGGCTCTCGTTCAAGGAAACGGAGCTCGAGCTGGAAGGACCGGAGCTCGAAGCGATCATTCCGGCGCGTGCTCTCGCGGAGCTGTCCCGGATCGCTGCGGGAACCGAGACGGTCGAGCTCGGTGTGAACGAGAACACCGTCGTTTTCGGCACGGGCAACACGTGGCTGACGACGCGAAGAATAGACGGGCAGTTCCCGGACGTCAGCCGCCTGCTTCCGGAGTCGTTTGAGATCGAGGTCGACCTGCCCCGTGCGGAGCTGCGCGATGTCGTGAGGCGCGCCGCTGTGATGGCGCTCCGCAACGCGCCACTCCGTCTTCGCTTTGCCGAGGGCGAGCTCACGATCTCGGCGCAGAGCCAGGACGTCGGCGAGACCCGCGAGTCGTTGCCGGCGGCGTATACGGGCGAACCGCTCGAGATCGGGTTCAACGCCGAATTCCTCGCCGAGGGTGTCGAGTCCGTGCGCGGTGACACGGTTCGGATGAAGTTGATCAACCCACTCCGCGCCGGCCTGATCACCTCTGCTGACGACTCGTTCTGGTACCTGATCATGCCGATCAGGCTCGCCGGCTGATCGTCGCTTCGGTCACGCTCCGCGACTTCCGGTCGTATGCCCGCCTCGAGTTGTCGCTCGAGCCGGGCCTCGTCCTTGTGACGGGGCCCAACGGTGCCGGCAAGACCAACCTGCTCGAATCGCTCCATGTCGGGACGCAGGGATTTTCGCCACGTTCGCGCTCTGATGCGCAGCTGATCCGCCAGGGTGCTCAGACCTCGAGGATCGAGCTGAGCGGCACACGAGGGCCGACACCCGTCGCTGTAGCGGTCAGCCTCGGTGCGACCGAGGCCCGGCAAGCGAGTCTCGACGGTGCGACGCTCCGCTCCGCCGAACAGTTGCGGTCGGAGCTCGCGACTCTCGTCTTCACTCCCGACAGGCTCGTCATAGTGAAGGGCGGCCCGGCGGCCCGGCGCGCCTACATCGATCGCTCTCTCGCGCGTCTCTACCCGGCTCGCGCTCACATCGCGATCGACTACGCGGCGGCCGTCGGTCAGCGGAATGCCGCCCTGCGCCGGGTTGCGCTCGGCGTGTCCGACCGTGAGGTGCTTGCGCCGTGGACGGCCCAGGTGGCCGATCTCGGGTCGGTGCTGACGGCCTCCCGCGGCGATGTGATCGGGCTTCTCCAACCCGGCTTTGCAGAGCGTGCCGCGGAGCTCGGACTCGAGGATGCATCGCTCGGATACGACACGGAGCTGCCGACGATAGCCGCGCTCGAAGCGCGCCTCGACCGGGATATCGAACGCGGTACGACGGGCGCCGGACCCCATCTGGACGAGATCGCCGTCCGCTCCGGCGATCGCGACCTCCGCACCTTCGGTTCGCAGGGAGAGCAGCGCCTTGCCGTGCTCGCGCTCCTGCTCGCCGAGGCGGAGCTGATCACGGCCCGGCGGAGAGTGCCACCGCTCCTGCTTCTGGACGACGCGCTCTCCGAGCTCGACGAGCGGCGTCGGCGCATCCTGAGCGAACGCATCGGCGTCGTGGGGCAGACGATCGTCACGGCTACGGGTCCCGAGGCTCTCCCGCTCGCGCCCGCCCAACTCCTACGCGTCACTCCAGGCCGGGTCGAGGCCGCCTGATGGAGCGGCTCGAGGGATCGGTTCGTGGAGCGCTCAAGGGTGCTGGAGTGCCGGACGCGGGTGCCCTTGCGGATGTCGTCCGGGCGTGGCCCGCAGCGGTGGGCGACGCGATCTCGCGGGCGGCATGGCCACAGCGAATCGCGCGTGATGGGACGCTCGTCGTTGCGGCAACCTCGTCGAGCTGGGCATTTGAGCTCGGACTGCTCTCCGAGGAGATCCTCGCGAAGCTCGCAGCCGCCGTGGGGGAGGGCGCTCCGGTAGCGATCAAGTTCAGCCCCGGCCCGGTGCCGTCGCCAGCCGCGCCCGTTGGCGGCGCGGACGCGCCCACCCCGCCCGAGATCGACGACGCGACGCGGTTGCTCGCCGAGAAGCTCACCGCCGCGATGACGGACGAACAGCTCCGCGAGACGATCGCGAGAGCTGCCGCAGCGAGTCTCGCTACGACCGCCGCCGACCGCCGTTTCTGATACACTATCAGGATCCACGAAAAGCCCTATTTGCAGGGCTTTTCTGCTGAGAAAAGGAGTATTGCCCGCGTGACCGAGACGGACTACACCGCAAAGGACATCACGGTCCTGGAGGGCCTCGAGCCGGTACGGCTCCGGCCCGGAATGTACATCGGTTCGACCGGTTTGAGGGGCCTCCACCACCTCGTCTATGAGGTCGTCGACAATGCTGTCGACGAGGCGCTTGCCGGCCGCAACGACTCCGTCGATGTCACGATTCATCCCGACGATTCGATCACGGTCGTCGACGACGGTGCCGGGATCCCGGTTGACATGATCGAGGAGCAGGGACTCCCTGCGCTCACCGTCGTACTCACGAAGCTTCACGCCGGCGGCAAGTTCGGTGGCGAGGGCTACAAGGTGTCCGGTGGCCTGCACGGCGTCGGTGTTTCGGTCGTCAACGCCCTGTCGGAGTGGCTCATCGCGGAGGTACGGCGCGATGGTGTTCTCTACCGGCAGGAATTTGCCCGCGGTGTGCCGCAGGGTGACATGGAGGAGATCGGCCCGGCCGAGGGCACCGGCACGTCGATCTCGTTCTTCCCGGACCGGGAGATCTTCGAGGAGACGGACTTCTCGGCCTCCACGCTCGCTCAGCGTCTTCGCGAGACCGCGTTCCTTACGCGCGGCCTCAGGATCGTCCTGCGCGACGAGCGGCCGGCCGGCACGACCCAGGAGTTCCACTACGAGGGTGGTATCCGCGACTTCGTCTCCTACGTCAACGAGTCGAAGGAGGCGGTGCACAAGCACGTCGTCTACTTCGAGGGCGAGACCGAGCAAGGCGCGGTCGAGGTCGCAATGCAGTGGAACACGTCGTACGTCGAGTCGGTCTTTTCCTTTGCGAACAACATCAACACGACCGAGGGCGGCACGCACCTCTCGGGCTTCAAGGCGGCCCTGACCGGAACCCTCAACAAGTACGCCCGCGACAAGGGGCTCCTGAAGGAGAAGGAGGACAACCTCGAAGGCGAGGACGTCCGCGAGGGTCTCGCCGCGGTCATCTCGGTCAAGCTCCGCGACCCCCAGTTCGAGGGCCAGACGAAGACGAAGCTCGGGAACCCGGGGGTGAAGGGCCTCGTCGAGCAGACGGTGAATCAGCGGCTCGCCGAGTTCCTCGAGGAGAACCCCGCAGAGGCGCGCCAGATCATCACGAAGGCGCTGTCCGCCTCGCGGGCGCGGCAGGCTGCCAAGAAGGCACGGGAGCTGACGCGCCGCAAGAGCGCGCTCGAAAACTCCGCGCTGCCCGGCAAGCTCGCCGACTGCTCGCTCAAGGATGCTGATCTTTGCGAGCTCTACATCGTCGAAGGTGACAGTGCCGGTGGCTCGGCCAAGCAGGCCCGTGATCGCACGTACCAGGCGATTCTGCCCCTTCGCGGGAAGATCATCAACAGTGAGAAAAACCGGATCAACAAGGTTCTGTCGAACACCGAAATCCAGGCGATGATCACTGCGATCGGCACCGGCTTCGGCGACGAGTTCACGATCGAGAACATCCGCTACGGCCGGATCATCGTGATGACCGATGCCGACGTCGATGGTGCGCACATCCGGACGCTGATCCTCACGTTTATCTACCGCACGATGCGTGAGCTCGTCGAGCGCGGGCACATCTACATCGCGGTGCCGCCCCTCTACCACGTGAAGCTCGGCAACCAAGAGCACTACTTCGAGAAGGACAGCCAGCTCGAGGAGCTTCTCGTCCGCGAGCGGGTGAAGGACATCACGATCACGTCACGCGCCGGCGAGGACGTCTCCTTCACCGAAGCCCGCTATCAGCGCTTTGCGCGTGCCCTCTCGGACCTCGACGCGTGGCAGGCGAAGCTCGAGAGTGAGTATCCGACCGCGGCCAACTTCGTGATCGAGCATCGGCTCGTCGAGACCGGCGCGCTGAACGCCGAGGATGCCGAGACTGCGATCTCTGCGATCCCGGCGAACGGCTATCAGCTCTCGGTCACGGAGCGGCTCGAGGACAGGCTCAGCGTCAAGATCATCGAAACCGAGACGAGCGCCGCGACGCATCTCGACCTTCCGGCAGGGCTCTTCGGCTCGGCCTCGTATGCCAGCCTCAAGCGTGCGTACGAGAAGCTCGCCGAGATCGTCGGGCTCCCGGGTTTCGAGCTGACGTACGGGAAGAAGTCAGCTACGGCCAGCAGCTACGCCGGTCTCCGGCACGCAGCGCTCGAGCTCGCCAAGGAGGGCATGCAGATCAGCCGCTTCAAGGGCCTCGGCGAGATGAATCCCGAGCAGCTATGGGAGACGACCATGGATCCCGCTCGCCGGATGCTCCTCAAGGTCGAGGTCGATGACGCGGCCGCGGCCGACCAGGTCTTCTCGATGCTGATGGGTGATCAGGTCGAGCCCCGCCGGGTCTTCATCGAACAGAACGCAAAGGACGTGAAGTTCCTGGATGTCTGACTTCGTCAAACGATATATGGGGCGTTCGAGACCTGCTCGGATCTCCGGGAACGCCGTGGGCCTCTTCCCGCAGCCGATCGCGGACGAACGCACAACGCTCCGAACGCCCTATCTAGGTTCTTCGACGAAGGAGAAGTACCTTGTCTGATGCAATCGAGCCACTCGGCGCCGGACGGGTCGAACCGCGCGAGCTCGAGCTCGAGATGCGCACGAGCTTCCTCGACTACGCGATGTCCGTCATCGTCAGTCGCGCGCTCCCCGACGTCCGTGATGGCCTGAAGCCCGTCCACCGGCGCGTGCTCTGGGGCATGCACGACGCAGGCGTGCAACCCAACCGGCCCTACAAGAAGTCCGCATCGATCGTCGGCGACGTCATGGGCCGCTATCACCCTCACGGCGACCAGGCGATCTACGACACCCTCGTCCGGATGGCCCAGCCGTTCTCGCTGCGCTATCCGCTCGTCGACGGCCAGGGCAACTTCGGCTCGCTCGACGATGATCCACCAGCCGCCATGAGATATACCGAATGCCGGCTCACGCGTCTCGCGACCGAGATGTTGCGCGATATCGACATGGATACGGTCGACTTCGGCCCGAACTACGACGAGTCGCGCAAGGAGCCACTGGCAATGCCGGCGCGGTTCCCGAACCTGCTCGTCAATGGCTCGTCGGGGATCGCCGTCGGAATGGCGACCAACATGCCGCCGCACAATCTCGGCGAGGCGATCGACGCAGTCGTCCAGTTGATCGACAAGCCCGAGGCGAACGTCGAGGATTTGATGAAGCATCTTCACGGCCCGGACTTCCCGACGGGCGCGATCGTCGTCGGTCGCTCCGGGATCCGCGATGCGTACCGCACCGGCCGCGGGCGCATCATCATGCGCGCGCGCGCTCACATCGAGGAGCTGCGCGGCGGCAAGAGCGCCATCATCGTCACGGAACTGCCGTACGGCGTGAAGAAGGGCGGGGACAGCGGCGTGATCAAGAAGATCGCCGATCTCGTCCACGAGAAGGTGATCACCGAGGTCTCCGATCTCGCCGATCACTCGGATCGCTCGGGAATGCGCATCCAGATCGAGCTCAAGCGGGACGCGATCCCACAGGTTGCGCTGAACAAGCTCTTCAAGCACACGGCCCTCCAGTCGACGTTCGGCTACAACGCCGTCGCGCTCGCAGACGGCGTGCCGCGGGTGATGTCGCTGCTCGAGATCGTGACGCACTACCTCGACTTCCAGCGTGAGGTCGTGATTCGTCGCTCCAAGTTCGAGCTCCGCCAGAACGAGAAGCGCGCCCACGTCCTCAAGGGGTACCTGATCGCGCTCGACAACCTCGATGCGGTGATCGTCCTGATCCGCGGCTCGGACGACACGGACGCTGCCCGCACCGGCCTCATGGGCGATTTCGGTCTCTCGGAGATTCAGGCGCAGGCGATTCTCGACCTCCGTCTGGCGCGCCTCACGGGGCTTGCGCGCAAGGAGATCGAGGCCGAGTACGCCGATCTGCAGGAGCGCATCGCGGAGCTCCGGGCAATCCTCGGCGACCCTGCCCGGATCGATGCTCTCATTCGCGAGGAGTTGCTCGAGGTCAAGCAGGCCTATGGCCGCACCGACGACCGCCGCACCGAGATCGTGTTGGGTGAGGACTCGCTCGAGCTCGAGGACATGATCGCGGAGGAGGACATGGTCATCGCGATCACGCGGTCGGGCTATATCAAGCGGCTCCCGGTCACGACGTACCGCGAGCAGCGACGGGGCGGAATCGGCGTCATGGGGATGGACATGAAGGAAGAGGACTACATCGAGCACCTCTTCGTCGCCTCGACGCACGACTACATCCTGTTCTTCACGAGCGTCGGCAAGGTCTACCGGCTCAAGGTGCACGAGCTACCGCTCGGCTCCCGCCAGTCGAAGGGCCGTGCGATCGTAAACCTGCTCCCGTTTCGCCAGGACGAGCTTGTCCGCGCGGTGATCGCGACCCGCGACTACAAGGAGTCGAAGTTCCTCGTCTTCGCGACGAAGAAGGGTGTGATCAAGAAGACGGCGTTCCTCGAGTACAACACGCCGCTGAAGGCCGACGGGATCATCGCTCTGAAGATGCGCGAGAACGACGAGCTGATCGGTGTTCGACTCTCCGACGGCGACAACGACATCCTCATGGTCTCCCGCATGGGTCAGGCCGTTCGCTTCCACGAGCGCGACGTACGGTCGATGGGCCGTCCTGCCTCAGGTGTCGCAGGGATGAAGCTGCGCGGTGACGACGAGGTGATCGAGGTCGATATCGCCGAAGACGACGCCGACCTCCTCGTCGTGACGGAGAACGGCTGGGGGAAGAGAACCCGCGTCTCCGAGTACCCGGTCAAGGGCCGCGGCACGATGGGCGTCAAGACGGCCCAGCTCGTTGCGGGCAAGGGTCGCCTCGCCGGAGCAAGGATCGTTCGCGAGGGCTACCAGGTGATGCTGATCTCCGACGCCGGCACCGTGATCCGGATGGCGGTCGACGGGATCAAGCGCTCGGGTCGCGCCACCCAGGGCGTGATCGTGACCCGCCTCCGTGACGGCGAGCACGTCTCGACGCTCGCGCCGGTGGTCGGCTCCGACGACGACGACACCGAACTTGTGAAGACGACGTCTGACGCTGACACAGAAGTCGTCACCGACGGCGTCACGACCGACGATCTGCTCGAGTTCGACTCGGCGGATGAAGTCGACGAGTTGTAGGGGCTATGCGCACCCGCGCGGTAGCGCGGGTAAGCGTCGCCCGCGGGCGACGCGTAACCCCTACGAGTCCGATCCGACCGGGGTCGACCCGGCCAGCTTCGACAGCGCTGTGAGTAGGTCGATCGGGATCGGAAAAACGATCGTCGAGTTGTTGTTCGAGCCGATCTCGAGGAGCGTTTGCAGGTACCGGAGCTGCACCGTGATCGGCTCCTGCGCCATCACCGCTGCGGCGTCCTTCAACCGCTCGGATGCCTGATACTCGCCCTCGGCCGAGATAACCTTGGCGCGCCGCTCGCGCTCGGCTTCGGCCTGGCGCGCCATCGCGCGTTGCATGTCGCTCGGGATCTCGACGTCCTTGACCTCGACGACCGACACCTTGATGCCCCAGGGTGACGTTGCGTCGTCGATGATCGTCTGCAGGATGCTGTTGATCTTGTCGCGCTCCGACAGCAGCTCGTCGAGCACGTGCTGACCGAGTACCGACCGCAACGTTGTCTGTGCGATCTGTGAGGTTGCGTTCATGTAGTTCTCGACCTGGACGATCGCCGCTTTCGGTTCGACGATCCGGAAGTAGGCGACGGCGTTGACTCGCACGGGCACGTTGTCCTTCGTGATTACTTCCTGCGGGGGGACGTTGAGCGTCACCGTTCGGAGCTCGACCTTCTCCATCTTGTCGACGAACGGGATCAGGAAAAAGAGCCCCGGGCCCTTGGGCTCGGGCAGGAGACGCCCGAGCCGGAAGATGACACCTCGCTCGTACTCCCGCGCGATCTTCACGGTGGCAGAGAGGAGGATCAGCAGAAGAACGACGACAGCGGCGCCGACAATCAGAGCGATGTTCACGGGATGTCCCTTCGGAGGTCGGAGACTGCGATGGGGAACGACTCGGCGATGACCGAGCCGCGAACAGGAAGTTCCCGCAAATACGGCGATCCCACGACAGTAAGGATTCTATCAGGGTCACGCCGAATTCCTTGTGGAGGGCGACTTTCTCAGCCACCCTGAACCTGCCGTGAAGCTTCTCGCCGCCGCCATCACTACTATCGCCGCGCTCGCGGTACCGGCCGTCGGGTCGGCGGGCCTCGCCTCGATCTCCTTCCGCTCGCTTCCTGCAACCGACACGCGAGACCCGGTGATTACCGCCAAGCGCTTCGATCTCGTCGGCCTTCGTTGGCGCGGCTCTGGCTCCGTGCGGTTCAAGGTGCGCGCGGCCGACGGCACGTGGGGCCGCTGGCTCGACGGCATCGTCGAGGGGGACGACCTGCCCGATCTCGGCACGCGCGAGAACATCATCTCCGGCGGCTGGAGACTCGGGAATCCCACCTGGGTCGGATCGGCGACCGCGATCCGAACCAGAATCACGGGTCGCGTTACCGATCTCCGGGCGTCGTTTGTCCGCAGTCCCGAACAGATGATCCCGCTGCGGGCGCTAACGATCGCGGGTGCCCCGGCGATCGTTCCAAGGAGCGCGTGGGGAGCCGACGAGTCGATCCGCCGTGGTAGCCCCGACTATGCGTCGAGCGTGCGGTTCGCGATCGTTCACCACACGGCAGGACCGAACGACTACTCACCCTCGCAGGCGGCCGCGATCATGCGCGGCATCCAGACCTACCACGTGAAGTCGAACGGCTGGAACGACATCGGCTACAACTTTCTCGTCGACCGCTATGGCACCGTCTACGAGGGACGATACGGTGGCATCGACCGCAACGTGATCGGCGCTCACGCCCGTGGCTTCAACACCGGATCCGTTGGCGCTGCGGTCATTGGCACCTTTGGCTCGACCGAGATCCCGACCGCTGCCTCGCGGTCACTCGAGAAGCTCCTCGCGTGGAGGCTCGACCTCGCTCACGTCGATCCCCAGGCTGCGGTCACCGTTGTCTCTGGCGGGAGCGAGCGGTACCTCCCCGGGGTTCCCGTGACGCTGCGCGCCGTCTCTGGGCACCGTGATACCGGGCAGACGAGCTGCCCCGGCGACCTCCTCTACGCCCAGCTCGGCAGTATCGCGGACAGGACGCGTGTGCTCGGCTTGCCGAAGGTCTTCGATCCCGTTGTGGCTGGCGGACTCGGGGGTTCAGTGCGTTTTCGCGCCCGGATCTCGTCAGCCCTTCCCTGGCGGGTCGTCGTCGTGGATGCGCTCGGAGCCGAGATCGGTTCGGGGACGGGGAAGGGTCAGGCGGTGGACTGGACGTGGGATGCGTCACTCGTCGGCGGGATGGGAATCCGCTGGAGAATCGAGGTCGCGGGCGCGACCCCGGTGACCGGGAGCTTCGGCAACCCGACGACGGGCGGGCCGCTCGCGATCTCGGATGTGGTTGCGGATCCGACCACGATCAGTCCGAATGACGATGGATTCGCCGATACCACGACGATCACGTACACGACGTCGGCTACCGCCACCGTGTCGGCAATGCTGCTCGACTCGGCCGGGGTCGTCCTGGCAGACCTCGTCCCGGTGGCCAGTCAGGCTCCGGGTCTCCACACCTTCAGGTTCGACGGCCTCGAGCAGCCCGACGGCATCTACCGGATCGTTCTCACCGCAACCGACTCGCGAGGGGCGACTGTCACTGCGGAGCTCGAGATCGTTCTCACGAGGACGCTTGGTTCGCCGACGCTCTCGCCCGCTGTCTTCTCGCCGAACGGCGACGGGAAGGGAGACGAGCTCAGGGTGGGGTTCGTTCTCGACGGCCCGGCCACGGTTCGCGTACGCGTGTTCCGCGACGGCAAGTGGGTCGCGACGCTCGCCAACAGCGCCTTTGCTGCGGGGACGCAGACGATCGTCTGGGACGGCACCAAGAGGGTCGGCGCCGCGCCAGACGGCCCGTACACGGCGGTGATCGAGGCGACCGATACCGTCGGCACGGGAACGACCACGCTGCCATTTCTCCGCGACGCAAACCCACCGAGGCTACGGCTCGCCTCCCGGCCGGCTCGGCTCTGGGTCTCGGAGGCGGCGGCGGTGACCGTTCGCGTCAACGGCTCGGTACGCCGGCTCGAGGCACTCGGGCCCGGCTACCTGGCGCTCACCGGCGTCAAGCGGGTGAGGTCACTCGTCGCGGTTGCCCGTGACGCCGCCGGGAATCGAAGCGCCCCCCTCCGCTACCCGTAGGGGGCGCTGGGCCTGGATCGGCCCCTCGGGACAGTAGACTCGCCGGGTGCATCTGTCTCGGCGTTCACGCACTCGAATCGGGGCTCCGCTTCGCCCGGAGTCCCAGCTTGCCTATAACAGGCTCAGCGATCCGATCCTCGTGAAACGTGCGAAGGACGGTGACACCCGAGCCCTGGAGGCGCTGTGCGAGCGTCACGCCCCCCGGGTGGATCGCCTCTCTCGCCACGTGCTCGGTGACTCGGAGGACGCGCGGGACGCCGCCCAGGAGGCCTTAGCCAAGCTCTGCGTCAAGCTGGGCCAGTTCCGTGGTGAGGCGGCGTTCTCGACCTGGCTTCATCGGCTGACGCTGAACGCGTGTCGCGACGTCGCGCTCAGGCACGCCTCCCGCCGGCACGATTCACTCGAAGAGGATGCGCTCGCGGCTCCAGGCCCGACACCGGATCGTCAGGCAGAGCTCTCCGAGCTTCGGGCCGACCTCCGTGACGGCCTTGCGACGCTCCCTGCCGCCCAGGCGCGCGTCCTCGTCCTCAAAGACGCTCTCGGTTTCTCGTTCGAGGAGATATCCGCCGCGTCCGGAATGCCCGTCGGCACCGCCAAGTGTTACGCCCATCGGGCGCGCTCGACGATGCGCGAATTGCTCGAGGAAGGAGCCGCAGCATGATCCCGACAGCCCCGTTCGGCAAGGAAGAGATCGAGCGGATCCTGCCGCACCGAGACCCGTTCCTGCTTCTCGATGAGGTGATCGAGCTCGATCCCGGAAAGAAGGTCGTGGCAACCCGCCTCGTCCGTGCCGAGGACTGGTGGTTCCCTGGACACTTTCCGGAACGACCGGTGATGCCGGGCGTGTTGATCGTCGAGGCGATGGCCCAGGCAGGAGCCGTCGCGGTCCTGGTCGAGGAGGCAAATCGGGGCAAGATCGCGTTCTTCGCCGGCATCGACGACTGCCGGTTCAAGCGCATCGTCTCACCGGGTGAAACGTTGACGCTCACGTGCGAGATCGATGCGATGCGCGGCCCGATCGGCCGCGGCAAAGCAACAGCAACGGTTGGCGGGGCGCTTGCAGCCCGGGGAACTCTGACATTCGCGGTCGAACGATGATTGGCTCGGCGACGGGCATGCGCATCGGGATCACGGGTCTCGGCACGAATGTCCCGGACACCGTGATGACGAACGATGACATGGCCCGGTTCGTCGATACCTCCGACGAATGGATTCAGGAGCGCACCGGGATACGTGAACGACGCATTGCCTCCCAGGAGGAGGCACTCACGGATATCGCCCTCCCTGCTGTGCGGGAGGCCCTCGCAGAGGCGCGTGCGGACGCGTCCGAGATCGACCTCGTGATCTGCGCCACGGTTACGCCGGACATGCTCTTCCCGACGACATCCGCGTTGATGGCGGACACCCTCGGAATGAGGAATGCCGCTGCCTACGACCTGCTCGCCGGCTGCACGGGGTTCATGTACGCGATTGCCCAGGCCTACGGGATGCTCGCATCGGGGCTATCGAAGAAAGCGCTCGTCGTGGGGGGCGACCTGCTCTCGAAGGTTCTCGACTGGGATGATCGTTCGACGGTCGTTCTGTTCGGCGACGGCGCTGGAGCGGTGGTCATGGAGCCGGTCTCGGCTGGCGGGTTCCTGGGCTTCGAGCTCGGCGCCGATGGCGGCGGCGGCATTCACCTCTGCTATCCGGGCAGCGGCTCGCGTCACTACGACGGCCCGACGTCCGCCTTGGTGATGAACGGCCGTGAGGTATTCAAGTTTGCAACCCGCGTGATGGTCTCGTCGGCAGATGCGGTCCTCGCGCAATGCGGCAAGACGATCGATGACGTCGATGTGTACGTGCCGCATCAGGCGAACAAGCGCATCATCGACTATGCCGTCGGCAAGCTCGGTATCGCTCCGGAGAAGACGGTCGTCAATGTCGATCGTTTCGGGAACACCTCGTCGGGGTCGATCCCGCTTGCACTCGCCGATGCACGTGCTGAGGGGCGCCTCACCGACGGAGCGCTCGTGTTGATGACGGGAATGGGTGCCGGCCTCACGTGGGGCTCGGCGCTGATCGAGTGGAGAAGTTCTGCCTAGGCGGAACTTCTAGATGGGGCGTTCTACGGTTCGCGCAAAGGGAACACCGCGTGATGAGGGAGAATGACCCGGGGCGGTGTCCAGTAGCCGCTGAGTGAGATCGCCGAGGAGGATCGAGATGGGCAAAGTTGCGTTCTGTTTTCCGGGGCAGGGAGCGCTCGAGGCCGGGATGGGTCGGGAGCTCGCGGAGGCTGTGCCCGCCGCGATGGACGTCTATCGCGCCGGCAGCGAGGCCTCCGGCCTCGATCTCCAGAAGCTCTGCTTCGATACCCCGCTCGAGGAGCTAGTCGACACCGAGATCCAGCAGCCGGCGTTGATCGCAACGTCGCTTGCGATCCTGGCAGCGATCCGGGCCGATGGGCTCGAGCCGGATGTCGTCGTCGGGCACTCCGTTGGCGAGTTCGCCGCACTCGCATCGGTCTCGGCAATGGGGACGGGCGAGGCGATCGGGTTCGTGCGCGAGCGGGGGCTTGCCATGGCAGAGGCTGCGCGCCTGCATCCGGGCTCCATGGCGGCGATCCTCGGTCTCGAGGACGAGGCCGTCGAGGAGCTGTGCAGCCGCATCGAGGGCGTCTGGCCCGCGAACTACAACTGTCCCGGCCAGATAGTCGTCTCCGGTGAGCACGCCGCGGTCGACGAGCTCTGCGCCGAGGCAGAATCGATGGGGGCCCGCCGTACGATCAAGCTGAAAGTATCCGGCGCATTCCACAGCCCCCTCGTCGAGCGGGCCGCCGAGCGACTCCGGCCCGCGATCGAGACGATTCGCTTCCACGACCCGATCGCGCCGTTCATGTCG
>JANOFZ010000470.1:0-3915 GCA_031413935.1 Thermoleophilia bacterium
GGCAGTACGTCTCCAACCGCTTTTTCAAGGTCGATCCGGCCTGGCGGCGCCTCCCTGCCGAGGAGCGCGAATCCGACAAGGAGGCCTTCGCCGGTGTCGTCGAGGAATGGACCGGTCGTATGGAGGGCCTGCGTGCCTACAACGTCTCCGGGATCCGGCCGGAAGCCGACTTCTTCCTCTGGCAGATCACCGAGCGCTACGACGACCTCCTCGAGCTCGGCGCGGCGCTCAACGGCACGCCTCTGGCCGGCTGGTTGACGACGCCCTACTCGTACCTTGCGACGACGAAGCCGTCGGTCTACACCGACAAGAAGCGCATCCGCCAGGGCAAGGTCATCCCCCGCGAGGCCCCTTACCTCGTCGTCTACCCGTTCGTGAAGAAGCGGCCGTGGTACTTCCTCTCCTTCGAGGAGCGTGCCGACGCAATGCGCGAGCACGCGGTGGTCGGAGGCACATTCGTCACGATCACGAACCACACGACCTACTCTTTCGGGATCGACGATCAGGAGTTCATGCCGGCCTTCGAATGCGAGGAGCCGGCCGACTTCATGCATCTCATGATGACGTTGCGCGAGACCGAAGCGTCCCGCTGGACCGAGCGGGACACACCGATCTTTGTGGGCGCTCTCGGGCCCATTCGGTCAGTCCTTGCCGCGCTCGACGGCACCGCCGTTCACGCCACTACAGGCTGACCTCAGGCGTACGTGTGCTCGGCCCGCCACGTGCGGACGATCGCCCAGGCGCAGAGGCCGAGCACCGCGAAGAACGCGATCACATCGGCGCCCTTCGGGGAGAGCCCGATCGCGGCACCGATGTCGACGACTGCGAGGGCGATCGCCGTGTAGAACACCCGCCGCGACCGATCAGACCAGGCTTCGAGGTCGCCGCGGCGCTCGCGCCAGACGAGGAAGAGAAAGAACGCGATCGCGAGGAAGAATCCGATCCGCAGGAGCCCGCCCGTCACAGCGAGCACGGGCTCGAGTGAGAGCACGACGACGACGAGCGCGATCAGGGCCACGATCGCGAGGCCACGCACCGTCCGGTTCTCGTAGAAGCGCTTCACGCTCCGGTCATGGTGCCACGAACACCGAGTGCCGCGGCGACGAGAGCCGAGACGGCGAACCAGAGCAGCCGCCGCCGGGGATCGGCCGGCGCGTAGAACCACGGTGAGAGGACGACGCCGAGGGCGACCGCGCCGTACACGTAGTGCAGCTCGTCGCTCGCGCGGTAGTTGCCCGAAAGGAGCAGCAGTCCTAGCGCCGCCTGGGCGATGAGCAGCGTCTGTGGGAGCGCAAGAAGGTGAATCGCGGCTCCGCTGAGGAGCGCACCGCGCCGGTATGCGACAAGCCCGAAGACGCCGGCGAACAGGCACCCTGCGATGACGGCATAGGCGAGGTAGCGGTGGGCGTCGACCACGCCGCCGAGCCTACGTGCACTCGTCCACCCCATGCGCTAGCTGGCGCTCGTACTCCGCAGCGTCGAACTGGCCCAGCGACTCGAGGATGAGCCCGTCCGCATCGAGCTTCCAGTCTTCGAAGCCGCTGACCCGAACACGGTTCCCGGTTCCGCCGGGCCCGGTGTTCGTGCCGGTGAACGTCCAGTGGAACTCGATCCTCTCGACCCCGAAGACGAGGTCGTCGAAGAGCACCTGAATGTCCGGAATCGCCGTCATGAAGCTCTGCGCCGCTTCGGTGATCGCAGCGCTCCCGATCGACGGACTACCGCCGTTGATCGTGAGCGAGCCCTCGGGCGCGAAATGCGCGGCGACCTGCGTGGGGTCCTCGCTACACCAGGCGGCAGCGTACGCCTCGGCGAAATGACGCACGTTCGTTGGATCGGGCATGAGCAGAGGCTCCTCTCCTTGCGGCGGCCGCGGTGTCTCGATCGTATCCTGCGTCGACGGCTAGCCGGAAAGCGGTGCCGCGCGGTCGTTGCGATCGAACTTGTACCAGCCCTTGTCGCCTCGCAGGAACCGCCACGTTCCCTTGAGCCTGGCCCAGACGAGGAAGGGTCGGTAGAGAATCAGATCAAGCGGCGCAAGAAGCAGCAGACGGACGAGCTCGCGTGGTGCATACAGGCGGGACTGGAGATCGTCCGCAAGTATCGCGATCGCCGTGAGCGACGCATTGAGGAAGGAGATCAGAGCGATCACGAGGAGGAACGTCGGCCACTCGAAGACGCCGAGAGCGATTGCGAGGCCGAGCGATAGGAAGGCCAGAACCTCGAAGACCGGAGCAAGCACCTCCGACAGCACGTAGTACGGCATGCCGAGCATCCCGACGTGCTTGTATCGCGGGTTGAGGAACATGCGTCGGTAGTGCCACACCGACTCGTCGATCACCCGCTGCCATCGCTCGCGCTGAGCAACGAGCTTGCGAACGGTGTCCGGTCCCTCTGTCGTGCCGACGTTGTCCGGCAGGCAGAGAATCTTGTACTGTCGCCCGCGCCGTAGATAGCGCTCGTGAATCCGGAAGGTCAACTCGATGTCCTCGCACGTGAACCCGCGGGCGAAACCACCCACTTCCTCGATCACGTCCCGGCGCCAGATCTGGAACGCACCGACCGTGCACAACATGAAGTCGAACCGCGACCAGCCGAGGCGATTGTTGAAGAACGAGCGAAGGTAGTCGAGATGCTGGTAGGCGAGGAGTGACTTGCCCCCGAGGCGGCGTTGCCCTACTGGCGCGGTCATCGTCTTCGAAGGATCGAGCGCAATCGAGAGGTGGCTCGTGACTCCGATCACGTGGGCCGGGTCGGTCATGACGAGCCGCATTCCCTTGAGCAGCGCGTCTTCCGAGAACACGGTGTCGGCATCGACGCCGCAGATGTACCGGAAGCGCGCAGCGTTGAGGCCGGCGTTGAGTGCGTCTGCCTTGCCGCCGTTCTCCTTGTCGATGACGATCAGACTCGGGAAGGTCGCACTTCGATACACGAAACGAACCGGCTCGGTCTCCACGAACCGCTTCGAGAACACCGCGTACGGGGCAAGATCGAACTCCTCCATGAGGCACGCGAGCGTTCCGTCCTTCGAGCCGTCGTTGACGACGATCACCTCGAACTCCGGGTACGTCTGTGCGAGGAGCGACCGCACGGTCGGGGTGATTGCCGACTCCTCGTTGTACGCGGCCAGGATCACCGTGACCGGGATCGTGAACCGGGAGCTCGCGATCGTCTCGTAGTCCTCGGCTGCGCTCTCACGCCTCCGGGTCGAGTTCTCGACGAGACCGGTGAACGCCAGCGCAAAATACGAGGCGTACACGAGCGCCAGGTAGGCGACACACACGATGACGGTCCAGTGGAGGATCTCCTCGAGATTCACGCGGACTTACCGCCCACGGCGGCGAGCCGCATACGTCCTTCGTCCTCGAGAAGCTCACCGCGAACTTCCGCCGCATCGCGCATGCCTCGGCCACCGGAAGCAAGAATCCGCTCGAGCAACCGACCTTCGACTCCAGTGGCCGCCAGGGAGTCGACGAATCCGATGTCCTGGAGAACTTCAGCCGCCCCGTTCCTCGCGAACTCGTCCTCGTCGTCGAGGTAGGGGATGACGACGCCTGCGACGGCCGGACCGAAGCCACAGAGTGCCTCCTTCGCGGCCGAGCGCGCCCACCACCACGGATCTCCGAGCGCGCGGGCGATGAGTGGGGCGTCATCGATCGTGCCCAGCGCGCCGACGGCCCGGCAGGCGTGGACGCGGACGAACCATTGCTCGTCGGTGAGCCGGTGACGGACGGCAGCGAGAGCCTGGACGTCGCCTCGCGTGCTGAGCGCCTCGATGGCTGCGCAGCGGACGTTCGCGTTTTGGTCTCGGGTCAGGACGATGAGCGAGTCGAGTGCGAGGCCGGGGCAGTGACCGAGCAGCGTCGCGCCCCAGAAGCGAACGGTCGGATCGGGGTCTTCGAGAAGCTCTACGAG
>JANOFZ010000471.1:0-2752 GCA_031413935.1 Thermoleophilia bacterium
GCGAATCGTTACCCGGGATGCCGAAGCCGTTGAACAGCTGCTTGATGATCTTCGGCCGGTCGAGCGTGAGCGCAAGGGCCTGCCGGACGCGACGATCCTTGAACGGCTTGACGGCCGCGGCCGTCGAGACGAGCATCGAGATCTCGCGATGCGGCGTGCCCTTCGCGGTAATGATCTGGATGGTCGGGTTGTTGAAGAGCGCCCGGCTGTCCGAGAACGACACCTGGCTGATCATGTCGATCTGGTTGCCGAGGAGCGCCGCCGTCACTGCCGCAGCGTCCGTGTAGTAGGTGACATCAACGCCGTCGAGCGGCGCCGAGCCACCCCACCAACCGGGGTTTCGATCGAACTTTGCGCCGAGGCCTGGCGAGTACGACATGAGCCTGAATGCGCCGGTCGTCGTGCCACCCTTCGAGAACGAGCCCAGCTTGTAGTTCGACGGCTGGATGATCGACTGGTACGTCGTGTTGCTCGTCAGGTACGGGAACGCTGCCGTCGGGGCGTCGAGGTAGAAGACGACCGTCTTGCCACCGTTCGCCGCCTGAATGTTGCCTGCCTTGAGAACGCCCTTGAATGCGGAGAGAGCGCCCGAACCGCCGTTCGGGTCAGTGCACCGATTGAACGTTGCGATGACATCGGCGGCCGCGAACGGCGAGCCATCCTGGAACTTGACACCCTGACGCAGGTTGAACGCCCACTGGGTGCCATCCTTGTTGGGCTTCCAGTTGAGCGCCAGTCGCGGCGAGAGCGTATTGTCCTGGTTTGTGGCAGTGAGGAACTCGCCGCAGATCGTGCCTGTCGCGAGGCGACCGTGGTCGGCGAACTGGTGCGGCTCGAGCGCTCCGGTCGGGCCTGGGATTATGCCGAGGCGAAGCCGGCCGCCGGCCTTGACGGCCCTGGGTGCCGCCGAAGCAGCTGATGCGTACCCGGCGGTTCCGAGCGCAGCTCCAATAGCCGTCGCAGAAAGACCGATGACGCTCGCATGCCGCAGGAAGTCGGCACGGTTCGCCTGGCCGGTCAGGAACTCGTCGATCAGCGCGTTGTCAAGCTCACTCGCCTGTGTGCTACGGAACTCGTCGAGCCGCTTCAATGGATCTCGTTCCATGGACTGTTCCTCGCCTTCCTCTATTCGGTAACGATCTGGACGTAGGTGTGGACGTACCATCGCGATCAAAGTTGGACGTGCTGCCGAAACTCTATCTCAGACCCCGCCTGGTGATTCCGTACTGCCGATGGACTACCGTCCCACCCTGAAGATGTTCTTATGACAGATCCGTGTACCCGCTGTCAAGCATGTTCTCTGTAGGGATCACCGTTCGACATCTGGCAGCCGCCGCAGTATCGTGACGTCATGGAGCCTGCGGTCGAGACCCAACCCCGACGATCAGCGGCAGACGCAACCGATGCCCGCTCGCCGTCGTCGGGCGTCAACGCGACGCTACGCATCCTCGACCTGGTCGCTGCGCGCGGCCCTCTGAGCCTGGCCGACCTGACCCGTGAGCTCGGTCTCGCGAAGAGCACGGTGCATCGGATCTGCGGCGTGCTCGTCGATCGCGCCTGGGCGGTGCGCGAGCCGGACGGCCGCTACGGCCTCGGCATTCGTGCGCTAAGGCTCGGCTCGAACACCACCGCGCTCCCGATCGTGACGGCGTTCCGCACGGTTGCTGCGTCGTTCCTGGACGAGCTCGACGAGACGATTGCGCTCGCGGTCGTGGATGGCGACGAGTCCCTGTATATCGCGATGGAGGAGACATCACAGCCCGTTCGGTACGTCACGCACGTCGGGTCGAAGTCACCGGCGTTCGCGTCGGCGAGCGGTCGCGTCGTCCTTGCGAGCCAGCCGGAGAAGGCCGTGACCGCACTCTTCGCAGGGCGGACGATGATCACTCCGACCGGGCGCCGTCTCGGCGGGATGCCCGAGCTGCGAACCATCCTCGCCGAGATCCGCCACAACGGGGTGGCCGAGAACTGGGACGAGACCGCAGAGGGACTCTATGCCGGGTCGGTTCCGGTGACGAACGACGCCGGCACGACCCTGGCGGCGTTGACGACCCTGATCCCGCGCTCGCGCGTCTCGCCCGAGCGACACGAGACCGTGGTCGCCTGCCTCCGGAAGCACGGCAGCCTCCTCTCGGAGCTCGTCGGCTGGTTACCCGGGTACGCGTCCCGCACGTCGACCGCGGACTGATTGGCCGTGCGAGGCTACCCCACGCGTTTGTTCCGTATTTGGTACAACATCCCACCACGATGAGGATCGCGACACTCGAGACGTTCGTCGTCGGCAACCCGCCGCCCGGCTTCGGCGGAAAGTACTTCATCTTCCTCAAGCTGACGACCGACGACGGGATCGAGGGCATCGGCGAGGTGTACGTGGCCACCTTCGGCCCGCATGTCGTGACGCAGATGATCGAGGATGTCTGCTCCCGACATGTGATCGGCGCCGATCCGTTCCGGATCGAGCGACTCTGGCGTGACGTCTACGGACAGGGCTACTCGGGGCGCCCCGACATCTCGCTCGTCGGCGTGCTGAGCGGGATCGAGATGGCGTGCTGGGACATCGTCGGTAAGGCCGTCGAGAAGCCCGTCCACGAGCTGCTCGGAGGACTCGTTCACGAGCGCCTCCGCGGGTACACCTACCTCTATCCCGAGCCGGGCGACGCGACGAACGTCTACTTCGACGCCGACCTCGCAGCCGAGCGGGCGGCGGAGTACATGGCCCTCGGCCATACGGCGTTGAAGTTCGACCCGGCCG
>JANOFZ010000472.1:0-4775 GCA_031413935.1 Thermoleophilia bacterium
GCAGGCGGTGCGGCTGTTGCGAGCGACGAGAGCTTCGACATCGTCGCGGGGGCGGTGATCGAGCACCTCCTCGAGGGCGGGAGGGAGATCCTGACGTTGCTCACCGGGGAGGACGAGCCGGCGCTGGACGCGCTTCTCGGCGATCTGGAAACGCGTCATCCGAACCTCGAGATCGAGATTCATGCGGGCGGTCAGCCGCACTACCCGCTGTTACTGTCGGCGGAGTGAGCGCGTCGGTGAGGGTGTTGCTCGTCGAGGACAACGAGGTGTATCGCTCGACGCTGGAGTTGCTTCTCCACGGACGGGACGACCTCGAGATCGTCGGCTCGGTCGCCGCGGGCGACGAAGCCGCGGCCGCGGCGATGGTGCTCGATCCCGATGTCGTCCTGATGGACTTCAGGCTGCCGGGCCTCGATGGAGCCGAGGCAACAGCCGCGGTGCTCGCCGCGTCGCCCCGTGCGGCTGTCATCTGTTTGACTGCAGAGGCGACCGATGCCGATCGTCAGGCGGTTCTCGCCGCAGGCGCCGTCGGCCTCGTCGAGAAGGGCAGTCCGATCGACGATCTTGTCCGGACGATTCGATACGCAAGCCAACGAGGGGAGTCAAACCCGTGAACCTGACGGCCGACAACACCGCGATTGTGCTCGACTCGACCTCTGACTTCCCCGAGGCGAAGGCGCGTAAGCGCTTCGACAACATCAGAGTCGTCCCGCTCCATGTCCTCTTCGGCACGGAGGACTATCTCGACCACGTCGGGATCTCCTCACACGACTTCTACGAGCGACTGAAGACGGCCCCCAAGCTGCCGACGACCTCCCAGCCGACGCCGGGCGAGTTCCTGCGCGCCTACGAGGATCTCGGCCAGTACGAGCGGATCTACTCGCTCCACCTCTCCCAGAAGCTCTCTGGCACATACCAGTCCGCGGTTCAGGCAGCCGGCGTCGCCGGCGCGGACAGGGTACGGCTGATCGATTCGGAGACCGCGTCTCTCGCAGTCGCAATGCTCGCGCTCGCGATCGAGCGGCGCCTCGCTCGGGGCACGACCGACGGTGAACTGGACGAGCTGATCGACCGATTCAAGCGGGAGAACACGGTCGTCTTTACCTGCGGCACGCTCGAGTACCTCCAGAAGGGTGGGCGTATCGGCAAGGCGCAGGCGCTCGCGGGCTCCCTGCTCAACGTCAGGCCGATTCTCTCCTGCGAGGACGGCGTAGTCGTTCCCGTCGGCAAGGTACGCGGTCGTCAGAAGGCGCTCGCCGAGTTCCGACGACTCTTCGAAGAAGCCACCGAAGATCGCCCCGGGCTGCGCGTCTCGATCGCGCACGCTGACGCACCGGAGTGGATCGACGAGATCACGACACTTGCGCTCGAGGCCCGACCACAGGCCGAGATCGAGCTCGTCGAGAACCTCGGGGCGGTCGTCGGTACCCACGCCGGCCCGGGAGCCGTCGGGTTCTTCTGGTTCCAGGACGAGTAGTCGGAGCTGGACCCGGAGCGGCCCCGGTCCTATACTCGGTCCCGGTGGCGCGCTCACTCACTGAGATCCGACTACCCGTCGGCTTCGCCGGCGTGAACCCCCCGACGGCCTGGCCGCAGCCGCGCAGCGCTCCGCGTCCCGGGGCGCTCGAGGCCGGAGTCGAGACGCTGCCAAAGGTCGGTCCTGCGGTGCGCGGTCGGCTTGCCAAGCTCGGCCTCCGCACCATCGGTGACCTCCTCGCCCACAGGCCGCGTCGGTACGAGCGTCCGATCGAGGAGAAGTCGATCCGCGACCTCTTCGGGGAGAACGAGGCCGTCATCGAGGGCGTCGTCCTCGGTACGACCTCTCGTCGGAGCCGCGGCCGACTGAAGATCCTCACCGCGCGCGTCAGCGACGGCACGGGTGAGATCAAGGCGACGTGGTTCAACCAGCCGTGGCTCGAGGCCCAGCTCGTTCCCGGGACGAAGGTGCGCCTGCGCGGCAAGCCCAACCGCTACGGGTTCCAGGTGGAGACCTACGACCTGGGTGAGACGACGGAGACGGCCGACTATGCGCCCGTGTATCCGGCGAGCGAAGCGCTCGCGCAGAAGCAGCTGCGCGCGCTCGTTGGTGCTGCGCTCGAGCAGGTGCGCGCCGAGGGCGATGCCCTACCGGCGCGGCTCGCAACGGCGGAGCGGCTGCCGCTCCGAGCTGATGCGCTCGTCGCGATGCACCGTCCCCGCTCTCCGGAGGAGGCCGAGGTGGGCCGCCGGCGCCTTGCCTTCGACGAGCTCCTCGTTCTCCAGCTTGCGCTTGTCCGCCGGGCGGCCGAGCGCGAGAAGCTCGTCGCGGAGGCGCTGCTCGAGGCGGGTGCGCTCCTGACGCGCTACCGCGAGGTGCTCCCGTTCACGCTCACCGACGCCCAGGATCGCGCGATCGCCGAAATCGACCGGGATCTCGCGAAGACGACGCCAATGCAGCGGCTGCTGCAGGGAGACGTCGGCTCCGGCAAGACGGTTGTCGCGTTGTATGCGTTGCTGCGGGCCGTCGAGGCCGACCGGCAGGGGGCGCTGATGGCTCCGACGGAGGTCCTCGCCGAGCAGCACTTCCTCACGATCGAGGGGATCTGCGCTGAGCTCGGCGTGCGCGTCGCCCTCCTCACGAGCGCGCTGACGGCGAAGGAGCACGCGAACGTCCGCCAGCTGATCGCGTCGGGCGACGTGCAGATCGCGGTCGGCACGCATGCGCTGATCCAGAAGGAGGTCGGCTTCCGCGATCTCGCCGTTGCGGTCGTCGACGAGCAGCACCGCTTCGGCGTCGAGCAGCGCTCGGCTCTCGCCGAGGGAAGAAGCCCGCACGTCCTCCACATGACTGCGACGCCGATCCCGCGCACGCTCGCCCTCACGGTCTACGGTGACCTCTCCGTCTCCGAGATCACGGCGCCCCCCGCGAACCGCAAGCCGATCGTCACCGCGTGGGTCACCGACGATCGTAGCTCCGAGGCATATGAGCGGCTGACGCGGCATCTCCGGGACGGTCGTCAGGCGTACGTCGTCTGCCCGCTGATCGAGGCGTCGGAGCTGACCGTCGCCCGTGCGGCCGAGGACGAGGCCGAGCGGCTGCGCCGCTCCGAGCTGAAGGACTTCAGGGTCGGCTGCCTCCACGGCCGGCTGAAGACCGCGGAGCGGCGCTCGATCATGGCTGCCTTCAAGTCAGGTGAGATCGACGTGCTCGTCGCAACGACGGTGATCGAGGTCGGCGTCGACGTCCCGAACGCGACGATCATGATCGTGCAGGAGGCCGACCGCTTCGGCCTTGCGCAGCTCCATCAGTTGCGCGGACGGGTGGGGCGTGGGGCGGAGCAGTCGTACTGCCTGCTCGTTTCTGGCCCCAAGGAGGAGCTGACCGACGTCGCCCACGACCGCCTCGAGGCGATGGTGCAGACGAGCGACGGCTTCGAGCTCGCCGAGCGCGACCTCGAGATTCGCGGCGAGGGCCAGCTGCTCGGCGCGCGACAGTCGGGGCTCTCCGACCTCCACTTCACGCGGCTGCGTCAGGACACGGCGCTGCTCGAGCGTGCGCGGGCGGTCGCGCGATCGCTCTCCGACGAGGGCGAGCTCGCGTTGGCGGTCGAGCGCCTACTCGGGGATTCCGAGCACATCGGCGATTCCTGAGGCGTGCTCTGTGCGGCAGTGACCAGTCTCTGCTACGGTGTAGCCACCGGTGGCCACCAGAATGGGAATCCGCGAGGTGCGCGATGCACTCACCGTCGTCCTCCGCAGGGTGGAGAGCGGCGAGCGCATCGAGGTCACCCGCGACGGTAAACCCGTCGCGGTCATCGCCCCGTACGCGCCACGGGGAATCGATCGGCTCGTTGCAGAAGGACGTGCGACGCCTGGGAGGCCGTTCGAGCCCCGGGTGCCGTCTCTCGAGTGGCCTCTCGACCGCTCCACGACCGAGATCATCGCGGAGGGGCGGGAAGACCGTTTCTAGCGTCGTCTACGCGGACGCGTCCGCATTGATCAAGCTGATCGTTCGCGAGTCCGAGAGCCGAGCTCTCGTCGCAGCGATTCCGGAGGGAGCCGACGTCGTCTCGAGCGTCGTCTCGATCGCCGAGGTGACCCGGGCCCTTCGCGTCGCGGGCCTCGTCGGCGAGACCGAGGTCGACGATCTCGCGCACGTTCTCGACGGAGTCGCGCTCGTCGACACCGACGTCGCGATCGCGCGCGTTGCTGCCGGTATCGTCTCGGAGACCCTCTGCCCACTCGATGCGATCCATCTCGCGACCGCGATCGCGGTCGCTCCCGACGTGTTGCTCGTGTACGACCGGAGGCTCGCTGCCGCCGCTCGAGCGGCGGGCCTGGTAGTCGCCGCACCCCGCGCCGATCGACCGACGTCAACGTCACCGTAAACGGGGCGAGCCGCGCACGAATCCCATCCTGGGGATGGCCAGACGGGACGTGGCTGGTATTGACATCTTTACTTCTTTACGGAAAGATGTCAGTATGGCTCGCGTGAAGGTGACGTATGTCGTCGATGAGGATGTTGCTCGCGCGACGCGGGTGCACGCCGCGCGCATGGACCGGCGCGACTCCGATGTGGTCGAGGCGGCGCTCCGCGCGTATCTCGGCCTCGGGCTCCTCGACGACCTCTGGGCAGCGGCCGCAAAGCTGCCGCCGATGACATTGGACGACGTCGTCAACGAGCAGCATGCAGACCGAGCCGAGCAGTAGGCACCCGGCGCCGGGCCTCGTCCAGGTCGTCGCTGACCCGAACGTGCTCATCTCTGCGGCGGTGACGCCGGATGGGGTATGCGCAC
>JANOFZ010000473.1:0-2112 GCA_031413935.1 Thermoleophilia bacterium
CGCTCTCGTACGCGGCTCGTCCGCTGCTTCTACGCTCCCCGCGGCGTCTCCTGGAGAGCGTGCGCAATCGGTGCCTTAGAGCTCGAATCAGAATGAGACTTGTGCCGCCAGTGCGTGCTGGTCGGCACGCTGCTTCGTCCACGGGCGCCCCGCTACGTCCCGTATCGGCAGGCTCCCTGCGTCCTCGCATCGCACTCGCCCATCACGCTCTGGCGACGAACCGTCATTCTGATTCGAGCTCTTAGTCGGACGCATCAGCTCTCACGGCGGCCGAGGACACAAGGACGCCGTCTCGGTTCCGCCCGACCACTTCGAGGTTCGCTGGACGCCCGCGACGGCCGCCGAAGTGCTCGTGTAGCAGGGCCTGCAGGCACAAGATCGGTAGTAACTACGCATCCTGGTAAGGGATCCTCTCCGATGCGCCGGCCCCGGCCGGATCGCGAGTCTGCAAGGCAATGGGACGTCTCTCTCGCAGGCAACTCCTGGCCAGGGCGATCGCCGCCGGGTCGGGCGCAACGCTCGCGGAGTTGCTCGGCCCGGCGCGTTTCCTCTCCGTGGCCGGCGCAGCGGCCCCCGTGACGGCGAGTGCGACGATTCCCGGCAACCCGCTCGTGGTCATGCCCGATCGGGGCTGGGAGCGCGTCTACCGGGATCAGTTCTCCGACGACTCCACCTTCGTCTTCACCTGCGCACCGAACGACACGCACAACTGCCTGCTCCGCGCCCACGTGAAGAACGGCGTCGTCGTCCGGATCAGCCCGACCTACGGCTACGGGAAGGCAACCGACCTCTACGGCAACCAGGCGTCGCATCGCTGGGATCCACGTATCTGCCAGAAGGGGCTCATCCTCAGCCGCCGCTTCTACGGCGATCGCAGGGTGAAGGCGCCGATGATCCGGAAGGGGTTCAAGGACTGGGTCGAGGCGGGATTCCCGCGGTCGGACGACGGCTCGCCGAAGTCTGACTTAAGCCTACGCGGCACGGACGACTGGATCAAGCTCTCGTGGGAGGACGCGACGACGATCGCTGCAAAGACCCTCGAGAACGTGGCGCGCACCTACAACGGGGAGGACGGCGCGGAGAAGCTCCTCGAGCAGGACTACGACCCGGCCATGGTCGAGGCGATGCACGGCGCGGGCGTGCAGACGATCAAGATGCGCGGCGGCATGCCGCTGCTCGGTGTCGGCCGGATCTTCGGCTTCTACCGCTTCGCCAACATGCTGGCGCTCCTCGATGCCAAGGTACGGCCGGAGACACCTCCCGAGGAGATCGTCGGCAGCCGCGCCTTCGACAACTACGCCTGGCATACCGACCTTCCCCCCGGGCACCCGATGGTGACCGGGAGTCAGACGGTCGACTTCGACCTCTTCGCCGCCGAGCACACCGATCTCCTCGTGATCATCGGCATGAACTGGATCTGCACGAAGATGCCCGACGCTCACTGGATCGCCGACGCACGCCTCCGGGGAACCCGCGTCGTCGTGATCAGCGCGGACTACATGCCGACGGCGAACAAGGCCGACGAGGTGATCATCCTTCGCGCCGGTACCGACACGGCGCTCCTGCTCGGCGTCGCACGCGAGCTGATCGCGAAGAACCTCTACGACAAGGACGCAGTCGCCGAGCGCACCGACCTACCGCTGCTCGTCCGCCTCGACACCGGTGAGAGGCTGAGCGCGAAGGACGTGTTCCCCGACTACGAGCAGGCGACGCTCGAGAACTACGTCGTGCTCAAACCGGCCGACGAGATCAAGAAGTCGCCGCCCCCACCTCCGTTCACTGTCGGGAAGCAGATCGTCTCGAACGAACTGCGGAAGCAGTGGGGCGACTACGTCTACTGGGATCGCGACACGGACGACCTGAAAGCGGTCTCACGCGACGAGGTCGGGGGCAAGTTCCCCGGGACCCCTCGACTGCTCGGCGAGCGTGAGGTGAGACTGGTGGACGGCACGAAGGTGATGGTGCGCCCAGCGTTCGATCTCCTCAAGGAGTACCTCGACGAAAGCTTCGATTTGGAGACGACCTCCGAGGTGTGTCGCATCCCGCCGGTGGCGATCCAGAGCCTCGCCCGCCAGCTTGCGGAGAACAAGGGCAAGGCCCTTCTGGCAGCGG
>JANOFZ010000474.1:0-6500 GCA_031413935.1 Thermoleophilia bacterium
AATGAACGGCCCGAGGATCTCGAGCGACGCCTTGTCCACGACCGGGATGTTCACGGCGTTGGAGACGAGGCCGCCGTCGAGTGCGGCGCAGACCTGCTCGGCGATGATCACGCCTGCCCTGTCCTGCGCCTCGTCTGTCGACGCCGCAAGATGCGGCGTCACGACGACGTTGTCGATGCCGAGGAGCGGGCCGTCGTACGGCTCCGCCGAGAAGACGTCGAGCGCGGCGCCGGCGAGCTTGCCAGACGTGAGCGCCTCGGCGAGCGCCTCCTCGTCGATAAGTGCGCCGCGCGCAGCATTGACGATCCGGGCGCCGTCCTTCATCTTCGCGATCGACTCGCGATTGATCATTCCGCGGGTTTCGTCTGTGAGGGGTGAGTGCAATGTGAGGAAGTCCGCCGTTGCGAAGACGGCGTCTTCCGACGGCGCGTGATCGACCCCGAGCTCACGGAAGCGCTCGTCTGCGACAAAGGGGTCGTAGGCGACGACGTGCATGCCGAGACCAATGGCCCGACGCGCGACCTGCTGGCCGATCCGGCCGAAGCCGAGCACGCCCAGGATCTTCCCCTCGAGCTCGACACCACCCCACTGCGACCGCTCCCAGCGGCCCTGCTTGAGGGCTGCGTGCGCCTGCGGGATGTTGCGGGCGAGTGCAACCAGCAACCCCACGGTCTGCTCCGCCGCCGACACCACCGTTGACTCGGGCGCGTTCGCAACAACGATGCCCCGCCTCGTCGCTGCTTCGACATCGACGTTGTCGACGCCGACGCCCGCACGCCCGATCATCTTGAGGTTGGTGGCCGCGTCGATCAGATCGGCCGTGAGCTTCGTCGCCGAGCGAATCACGATTGCGTCGTAGCGGCCGATGATCTCCTCGAGCGGCGTCGTCCGATCCTCGTCGACGTCGAACTTCGAGCGCAGTAGGCTGACTCCAGCTTCGGCGATCGACTCGCGGACAAGGACCCGCATGGTCAGGTGGCCGACTCGTAAGCCGCCAGGGCGGCGGCAACGGCAGCGCCTCGCTCGACCGTCGCGCCCATCTCGACGAGCTGCAGCTCGACCGCACCGAGCGCCGTCGTGATGTCGAAGATATCGACGTAGCCGATGTGCCCGATCCGGAAGAGGCGGCCGGCGATGTCGCCGTGGCCACCGGCGATCGTGATGCCGTACCGGTCGCGCAGGGCGAGCCGCAGCGCGACTGCGTCGATCCCCTCCGGGGTCAGGATCCCCGTCAGCACTGCAGCGCCGTCATCGTCCGGCGAGTAGAGCTCGAGCCCCATCGCCTTCGCTCCGGCCCGACAGGCCCGGCCGAGCGCAACGTGACGCGCGTGCACGCTCTCGAGCCCCTCGGCCAGAATCAACTCGAGAGCGGCGTTCAGTGCCACGACGATGGACGTCGCGGGCGTGAACGGCGTGCTCCCCTTCGCCTGGCTCTTTCGCGCGTTCGCCCAATCCCAGTAGAACCGCGGCAGCGTGGCCGCCTCGGAGCGGGCCCAGGCGCGTTCCGAGACCGACGCGAAGGCGAGCCCAGGCGGAGTCATGAGAGCCTTCTGGGAGCCCGTGACGACCACGTCGATGCCCCAGTCGTCTGTCTCGAGCGGGACGGCACCCAGGCTCGAGATCGCGTCGACGACCGAGATCGCCCCGGCGTCGTTGCAGGCCTGCACGAGAGACCGGATGTCCGAGACGACACCGGTCGACGTCTCGGAGTGCACGAGTAACGCGACTCCCGCACCGCTCTCCGCAAGCGATCGGGAGACGTCCTCTGCACGTGGCTGCTGCCCCCACTCGTAGTTCAGCGGGACGACGTCGCATCCGTACGCAGCCGCGAGCTTCTGCCACCGGGTCCCGAACTCGCCGTGCGACACGACCAGAACGGGCTCCCCAGGCGAGAGGAGATTGACGACCGCCGACTCGAAGGCGCCGGTACCCGACGCCGTGAAGACGAGCACGTCGTTCTTCGTGCGAAACACCTGCTGCAGGCGCTCGACCGCACCGTTGAAGACGTCCATGAAGTCCGGCGAGCGATGATGGATCACGGGCTCGGCCATCGCGGCCAGGACCTCCGGCGGCACCGGCGTCGGGCCCGGGGTGAGGAGATAGCGCTTCCGAGACATCCGCTCAGAGCGTAGCGACGGGGAGACGACGCCCATCCACCTACCAGCGCGTGCGGGATGAGCCGACCGGGGTCAGTACCCTCTGCAATCGTGGAAGCTCTCCTTGCATTCGTCGCAACGCTCGTCTCGCTCCGACTGAGCGCAGATCTCGTCGGGCGCCACCGAGAGCGGGACGCGCCCGAGCTGCTCATCTGGGCCGGTGCTCTCGCAGCCTTCGCGATCGGTTCGGGAGCCCTTGCGTGGGGTGCGGCTGCCGGCTGGAGCGATCCCGCGTTTCGCGTCTATTACCTCTTTGGTGGCCTGCTCGCGGCCGCGCTTCTCGGCGCGGGGTCGCTCGCCCGTGTGGGCGTCCGGGGGATCACACCGCTCACCCTCCTCTACATCGGCCTCGCGATCGGTGTTGCCGTTGCAGTCCCCCTGACGGCACCGGTGACCGGCGATTCGATTCCGGAAGCGCAGGCTCACCTCGCGCTCTTCCCGGCGCGCGTGCTCGCGATCGTTGCGAACTCGCTCGGCACCCTGGCAGCGGTTGCGGTGGCGCTTCTCGGGATCCGCCGTCGTCCCCTTGGCAACACTCTCATCCTCGCGGGCGTACTCGTGGCAGCGCTCGGTAGCGCCCTCGCCGGCCTGGGGGAAGCGGAGACGGCGCTCTTCTCCGCGATCGCCGCACTGCTTCTCTATGGCGGGTTCCTTGCGCCTACTCCCTCATCGGCGCCTCTGCCGGACGCTCAGCCCGACCCCGCCGGCGTCGCTCCCTGAACCACACGACTGCAAGTGCTCCGGCGACGAGCAGTCCGAGCGACACCTCTGCGATCAGACCCGGCGTGCCACCGTGCGCGAGAAGGCTCATCCGCGCGAGAGTAACCAGAGGCCGCCGACCGTGTAGAGAACCATGAGCGCGAGCATTGCGTACTGGCTGCGAAGCGCATCGCCGCGATCACGGAAGATCGCGACCGCGCGGTCATGGGCAACAGCGAGGCCCGCCACGTGGCCGAGCACGAGTGATGCGGCCTGGACGTACCAGATCGTGTTCGGACCGAGGACGGCGATATCCGGCCGAACGTCAACGGTGCCGAAGAGATCCCAGCCTCGACCGAGTGGATCGGAAGCGAGAGGGGCGAGGAACTGCCCCTGGATGACGAGGAGCGAGAAGTAGTGCGCAACCGCGTAGACGAGCGCAATGGGCACGAGCGAGAGTGCGAACTCGGGAACCAGCGAGCGCGGCGCCGCCACCATCGACCGTGCGACGGTACAGGCTGCGAGATAGGCGAGAAGCACCGCCGCAATCGCGAGGATCAGCCCTCCGAGATTCAGGCCGGTGACCAGGAGCTCACCGGTTCCGGGACGATCGAGGATGTACGGTGCCTCGACCCGAGCAAGAAGATCCTGCCACGTGATCGTGCGGCTGTACCCGTCGAACCCGACAGAGCCGAGCGAGACGGCGATGAAGAGAATCGAGCCCGGGATCGGCTCCACGCCTGCAAGTCCAGTGAGAGGAATCCGCAGGCGAACGCGGCCGTCGACCGCGACGAGCGGAGCGATCCGCGCGATGTACGCGAAGAAGATCGCAAAGCCTTCACCCCGCTCCGTCCACTTCTCCCGACCGAACGCCACCATGCCGAAGAGCGCGATGTACGAGTAGAGGCCGATCGCAAACGCGAGCACACGTGGGTTCGAAGGATCGGAGTAACACAACTCGAGGGCGACGAACGCAAATAGCGCAACCGCACCGGGGTAGCGGCCGAAGCGCTCGGGGTACGCCGCCAGTGGCCGTGCCTCACGACCACCTCGCTCCCAGAGCCAGACGAAGGCGTCTGCCAACGCACGCCAGGGGCTCAGCGCCCGCCAGACGTTGCCGAACAGTAGGGAGAGGAGCGGCAGGCCGAGCCAGAAGATGACGTAGACCCACGTGGGTGCGAGGTTCTCGAGTGGGTCGCTCGTGCCGAAGAGCGCGGCCGCGAGCACCACGAAGAACAGGAAGACCGAGACCGCCTGGACGAGGATCCGGAGCGGCCCGAGGGCGAATCGGCTGAACACCGCTCCGAGATCTCGCCCTCCAGCGTGGAGCTCGAGTTGGGGTGTCTTCCACAGAGCCCCGAGCGCGATGAACGAGACGACGAGGACGACGGCGCCGCCCCAGTAGAAGAGCCACGTCGGGACGGGGAGATCCTGAACCCCCCCGATCCCGTGGGCGAGAACGCGCGGAAGGAGCGCGCTGGTCAGGGCCTGACCGTCAACTGGGCAAGCAGCGCGTCCGGATGGTGCAGCTCGAGCTCGAAGCGGCCGGGAATCTTGGCGACGAACTGGATCACCGTCGGTACGCCTTTCTTCGGCACTTTCTCGATGTCATAGCCGTGCAGGTGCACCTCGGTGCCAACGTTCGTGCGGATCACGAACCGCACGGTGCGGCCCTTCTTGACGGACGGGCGTTTGATCCCACCGATCACCTTGCCGTTGACGACGTTGATCTGGATCACGACCGGTTTGACGACGGTCGGCGCGGCGCTCGCCACCACCGGAATGGCCAGCGCGACGAGGGCAGCGGCAAGAATGAGGTATCTACGCATGTGGGTCTCCTGAGGTCTGCGGGGCTGCGCTCGGTGACGCAGCAGGGAACGAGGTCAGAAGGTGACGGGAGGGCCGCGGCCGGAATGCGACGCGCTGACGGAGCAAGCTGCGGGGCTGCACGCCGGGACAACCAGGGTAATCGTGAACGAACCGACCCTCCGAGCTGCTCGGCGCGTCGACGCCGCGAGATCATCCGCGAGCCTGCGCGCCACCCACCAGACAGCGAGCACGAGCGGGAGCTGGAGTGCGATCCCGAGCCACAGCACGGGGCTCGTGAGGAGGAATGGCATCTCCCCTGTGTGGATCAGCCGCTCGAGGTGCTCCTGCGTGAGGAAGGCGACGAGTGCGAGCATCGCAAGCGGAATCGGAGAGCTCCGCCGCGCACGCGCGTCCGCTGCGAGCCCGAGCAGCGCGAGCGTCGCGAGAACGAGCACGATCTGCGGGGCATGGGAGAGATAGCCGTGCAGATCGCCTGTGGGCGTTCCAACGACGCGGTAGGCGAGGACGTGCCCGATCAGCACGCTCGCAGCCGCAAACGGCAACAGCAGCAGCCAGATCAGCGTGCGACGCATACCCGGATGATGCCAGCCCGGAAGCGATGTGGAGCGTCACGCCTTGGTTCCCTAACGAATCACGTAGGGGCGGGACCTGTCCCGCCCGCCGTTTCAGCCAACAAGCTTGCTGCGAACCATCTCGCTCACGGCACGCGGGTCGGCCTGGCCGCCCGTCTCCTTCATCACCTGGCCGACGAAGAATCCGAGCAGGCCCTCCTTACCCCCGCGGAACGCCGCAACCTGTCCGGGATTGGCCGCGATGATGGCGTCGATCACCGGGTCGAGTTCGGAGGCGTCGCTGACGACCTCCTGCGCGAGGAACGGATCGGCCGAGAAATCGGGATCGCCGGATCTCTCGATCGCCTCGTCGAAGGCGGCCCGGGGAATCCGCTCCCGTGCCGAGACGAGCTTCGCCAACTCGACCGCGTCGACGGTTGCAGGGTCGACGCCTGCACCCACGAGATTGTTCGCGATCACGTTCGAGGCCGCGATCCGCTCGGCGCCCGCGGCCACGGTGGCTGCGTACAGACCGTCGAGGCCGCCCGTGACGAGCACGAGGGCACGATCGAGGTCGAGCTCCTTCCCGAGCCGCACGACGCGCTCCGCGGGCGGCTCTGAAAGCTCGGCGCGCAGCCGCTCGATCATCTCCGCGGGAGGCGCAACCGGAATGAGATCGGGCTCGGGGAAGTAGCGGTAGTCGTCCGCCTCCTCCTTCGAGCGACGTGGCGTCAGGGTTCCCGATCCGGCGTCGAAGTCGAAGGTCTCCTGCTTCACCTCTCCCCCGGCCTCCCAGATCGCGATCTGCCTGGCCGCCTCGGCCTCGATCCCGCGAGCGATGTAGTTGAACGAGTTCATGTTCTTGATCTCGCACCGGGTTCGGAGCTCGTCCGAGCCTTCCGGCCGAACCGAGACGTTCGCGTCGACCCGCAGCGTGCCCTTCTCCATCTCCGCGTCGGAGATGCCGAGCTCGACGACCGTCTGGCGCAGCAACAGAAGGAAGCGCTTCGCCTCCTCGGAGGAGTGGATGTCGGGCGCGGTGACGATCTCGAGCAGGGGTGTGCCACCGCGGTTGTAATCGACGAGGGAGTACTCGGCGCCGCCGATGCGACCCGTGTGCCCGCCCATGTGCACCGTCTTCGCCGCATCCTCCTCGAGGTGGGCGCGCACGATGCCGACGGTCAGCTCGCCCTCCGGCAGAGGGACTATCATCTTGCCATTTTCGCAAGATGGCATATCGTACTGCGAGATCTGATAACCCTTC
>JANOFZ010000475.1:0-3270 GCA_031413935.1 Thermoleophilia bacterium
CGGCCATCCGGAAGGGGCTGGCGACCTTGTTCTTCACGACCTTGACGCGGGTTCGTGAGCCGATTGCATCGGTGCCGTTCTTGAGGGTCTCGATGCGGCGGATGTCGAGGCGCACCGAGCAGTAGAACTTCAGGGCTCGGCCGCCTGGCGTCGTCTCTGGATTGCCGAACATGACGCCGATCTTCTCGCGCAGCTGGTTCGTAAAGAGACAGATCGTGTCGGTGCGGTTGAGCGTGCCGGCGAGCTTGCGGAGAGCCTGGCTCATCAGGCGCGCCTGGAGTCCCACGTGACTATCGCCCATCTCGCCCTCGATCTCGGCCTTGGGGGTGAGAGCGGCGACGGAGTCGATCGCGACGACGTCGACGGCACCCGAGCGGACGAGCAACTCGCAGATCTCGAGCGCCTGCTCGCCGGTATCGGGCTGCGAGACGAGGAGATCGTCGATGTTGACGCCGATCCGGCGGGCGTACTGGGGATCCATCGCGTGCTCGGCATCGATGAAGGCGCAGATGCCCCCGCGTCGCTGTGCCTCGGCGATCACGTGGTAGACGAGCGTCGTCTTCCCCGACGACTCGGGACCGAACACCTCCACGACACGACCGCGAGGCAACCCCCCGATTCCGAGCGCCATGTCGAGCGACAGCGAACCGGTCGACACCGCCCCGATCGCAACCTGGGCCTGGTCGCTCATGCGCATGACCGAGCCCTTTCCGAACTGCCGCTCGATCTGGCCGAGCGCGACGTCGAGTGCTTCCTCGCGATTCATCTCGTCATTCCTCCTCGTCGTTCCAGTGATTTCGTCTCTGTAGGTAAGCACGTCCGTCGGACGTAATGCAAACATACGTTCGCGTCACAGCTCGGGCCTCCTGCATGCCTTCGACGCTAGCGCAGAAACTGTGCGGTGACTGTGCCCGGACTGGAACGGGGGTGTGACTCCGGAGCGGGGAGCTCCGGACTCCGCCGCACCTGGATCGAGGCTCAGAGCAAGCGGCGCAGCAGATGCAGGGCCACGACGGCCGAGCGCGACCGGATCACATCGCGCCCACCCGGAAGCTCGATCCGTAGAGGAAGCTCGCCCATCGGCCCGACCACGTGGAAGAAGACGAGGCCAACGGGTTTCTCGGGCGTTCCTCCACCCGGGCCGGCGACACCGGTGACCGAAACCGCCACGTCCACACCGAGGCGTTCGCGGGCGCCATGGGCCATGGCAGCGGCGACCTCCGCCGACACCGCACCATGCTTGGCGAGAAGCGACCCCGAAACACCGAGCATGTGTTCCTTCACCTCGTTCTCGTACGCCACGATGCTTCCGCGAAAGACGTCACTGGCACCCGCAACATCGGTCAGCCGCGCTGCGACGAGCCCCCCGGTGCACGACTCGGCGGTACCGAGCGTCATGCCGCGCGTGCGGCAGGCGCCGAGAACGAGCTCCTGGATCGACCGCTCGTCCCTCCCGAAGAGGAAGCCACCGAGCGGCTCGAGGAATGCCTCCTCGAGTGCGTCTGCCTGTGCCTCGGCACCCGGCTCGACGACCATGTCGACGTGGATCTCGAATTCGCGCGCACAGATCGTCACCTCCACCCCATCGCCGTCACCTCCGGCCTCGGCGAGTGACTTGGCGACCAGTGACTCGCTGACGCCGTACAGGCGGGCAACGCGGCGGCTCGGTCGGGTCGTACGCGCGAGGACGCGCTGGATCGGCTCGGACCCAAGCGCCCGCGGCCACAGCTCCTGCAACTCCCGAGGAGGTCCCGGGAGGATCACGACAACGCAGGATCCTGTGTCGAGGACGACACCGGGGGCGGTGCCCGCAATCCCGAGCGAGACCGCGCCGGCGGGCAGTGTTGCTTGCTTGCGTACACCTGACGAGAAGTCCGCGTAGTCCCGTTTCATCCGCTCCGCGAAGCGGCGAGAGACGGCCTCGATCTCCCGTTCGAGCGCAACGTCCAGCTCGAGCGGCCGTCCGGCGACACGAGCGACGAGCTCGATCGTGCGATCATCATGGGTCGGGCCGAGCCCGCCAGAGACAAGACATACGTCGCGTTGCAGGCCCTCCTGCAGCGCCGCCTCGAGATCAGTGGGATCGTCGCCGACGATCGTCAGGCGTGCCGGCTGGAGACCGAGGCGCAGTGCCTCCTGGGCAAAGAACGGGCCGTTGAGATCAGTCCGTTCGCCGCGAACGAGCTCGCTGCCCGTGACGACGATTGCAACGCGGGGACGACTCAAGAGCCGCGCGGGAGGGTGAGCTGACCGCTCTTTGGCACCTTGACTCTGACACCCGCGACGCGAACGACGACGTTCTTCGGCGACGTCAGGGTGATCGTCAGCTTCTGCGGAGCGAACCGCTTCACCTGTCCTCGCTCGAGCGTCCCCCGGTAGAGCGGTTTTCCGGCGCCTGACGCCGCACGCACTTCCATGAACGACGCTCCACGGGTGGCCGTGACCGAGACGCCGCTCGCCACCGCCGCCGCGGTTGGTCCGGTCGACACGTTGACGCCCTGTACCTTCGGCTCCGTCGTATCACCGAACTTCCAGGCTGCGATCACGAGCGCCGTGAGCAGAACCATCGCCACGACGGCGATGACGACGAGTCGAGATTCCCGATGCTGGCGCTGACGCCGCGACTGCGTCGGGACGCGACGGGTCCGCAACGGACGCTCCTCGTCACCGGCGACGTAGCGGGAGTTGTACTCGTCGACGTAGAGCTGGCCGTCCATGCCGAGCGATTCGGCGTACGTGCGCAGGAAGCCCTTGATGTAGGTGTGCCCGGGAAGCTGCTCGAACTGCTCCGCTTCGAGCGCGCGCAGGTACTTCGCGCGCACCTTGGTTCGGAACTCCATCTCGGTGAAGTCGAACCCCTGGCGCGTGCGGGCCTCGCGCAGGCTTGAGCCGATGTCGAACACGGAGACGGAGTGTAGACGAGACGACGACCTCGGCTGCGGAATCAGTCCGCCGCGGTGAGAACGCCGTACACCGCAACGGAGATCGTCGCCGAGGCTGCGAGGCAGAGACCGAGGATTCCCAGGATGCGGCCCCACGTGGCGGCCTTCCCTCTCCCGGTTGACCCAAGGGTCGCGCTATTGAGCGCTCGAGCCTGCCGCGAGAGCACAACGGCCCCGATCCCTGCCACGACGGCCACCGGGATGGCAAAGCCAGCGTGGAGCAGGTCGTACGAGCTCGAGTAGCGCGTTGCGACGATCGCCGCCGGAAGCGTGACGGTCGCGAGCACGCCCAGGACGACGGACCATGCTGCGCGTCGATTCCCCATCA
>JANOFZ010000476.1:0-6718 GCA_031413935.1 Thermoleophilia bacterium
CTTCATGCCCTGCGCCGCGTGCGGTGCTTCGGTGGCCGTTGCCGAGGAGGCCGAGCACGTCTGCAATCCGGAGCGCCGGGTCGACTTCGAGCTGTTCCAGCTCCGCGCGGAGGTCTCAGGGCTGGGCACCGAGATCGAGGATTACCTCTCCTCGACACACGGTCGCTTCGAGCAGTGGTACGCCGAACACGAACGACAGCCGGCGAGCGACGACGATCTACCCGACGGCTGAAGCGCAAAAGACGTCGTCAGGCTTCTGGACGGTGCACGAGCGCTGAGGGTCAGCCCGCCTCCGCCACGATCTCCGCGATGTAGGTTCCCACGGTCTTCGACGCAGACCAGCCGAGCGCGTTCGACTTCGAGACATCGAGCTTGGCGGTCATCCGGTTGCCCTTCGCTTCCGGCTGCATGGTGACGGGCGCGCCGAACATCCCGGCGATCTCGAGGATCGAGTGAGAGTCCGAAGCACCGAGCCCGAACTCGTCACCGTCGCCCTTCTCGCCGATCAGGAGCAGGCCGTCCACGATGTCGTCGACATGGGTGAAGATGCGCTGTTGCGTCCCGGGCGACGTGACGGGGAGCGGCTCTCCGGCGAGCACCTTCTGTCGGAAGATCTCGATCAGGGTTCCGTATGTCCCCGCTCGCTCGCCGGGCCCGAAGACGTTGTAGAAGTACGTGATCGCGAACGGCAACCCGTACCACTCACCGTAGTTGCGGACGAGCTCCGAGTTCGTCGCCTTGGTGAAGGCGTAGGGGCTCTGATCCCGACCGAGGCCACCGTCCGCGAACTTCGTCGACGAGCCCGCGTAAACGAGCTTCGGTCGCTTGCTGCGCCAGTACTCGAGAACCTGGAACGTCCCCTGCACGTTCAGGTCCCAGACGACGTCGGGCTCGGAGAGGCTCGCCTCGACCCGGGAGTACTCGCCGAGGTGGTAGACGAGCTCCGGCGCCTCGGGAACCGTCTCGGCGATGTCGCGCGTGTGTGCTTCGCGGTAGTCGACGCCCGGAACCTCGTTCCCTCTCGTGCCGACGAAGTAGTTGTCGAGGGAGATGACTCGATGCCCGAGACCCGCGAGGCGACCACAGAGGCGAGACCCGATGAACCCGGCGCCGCCCGTGACGAGAACCGTCTTCGTCCCGGAGGACATGATCGTCGCCTGACCCACCGCGCTATGCCGTGAGGGCGGCCCGGTCGTGTTCGGGCAAACGACGTGAGATGACCTGTGAGACGCCGTCACCGCCCATCGTTACGCCGTAGAGGATGTCCGCCGCCTCCATCGTGCGCTTCTGATGCGTGATCACGATGAACTGCGCGCGATCCGAGTAGCGGCGCAGAAGCTCGACGAAGCGAACGACGTTGGAGTCGTCGAGAGCGGCTTCGACCTCGTCGAGGAGGTAGAACGGGCAGGGCTTGGCGAGGAAGAGCGCGAAGAGGAACGAGATCGCACCGAGCGCCTTCTCGCCACCCGAGAGCAGGCTCAGCCGCGTGATCCGTTTCCCGGCCGGCCGGAGCTCGACCTCGACGCCGGCTTCGAGCGCGTTCTCCGTCTCGTCGCCGTCGATCTCCTGGTGGACGAGCCGTAAGCGGCCCTCACCTCCCGGGAAGAGGGTCGACGCTACCTCCTCGAAGTTCTGCGCGACCGTCTCGAATGTTTCGTTGAAGCGTCGCTGCACCGTCTCTGCGAGCTCGTCACGGAGCTTCGCTATCTCGGCGAGCGAGGCCTCGAGATCCTGCCGCTGCGTCGCGAGCTCGTCCAGACGCTCCTTCTCTGCCTCGTACTCCTCCTTCGCGAGCGGATTCACCCTGCCAAGATCCTCGCGCCGGGCATCGAGTCGATCGACACGCGCCGCCAACTCCGCGCGGTCGTCGCCTTCGGCCGGCGCCCCGGCACCCGCGGCTTCGAACCTGCGCGCCGCCTCGTCTGCCTCGGCTTCGAGACGCGCGAGATCGACCTGCACCGTCGTGGCGCGCTCGTTCGCGTCGTCCGCGAGCCGGCGCGCTTCGACTTCGGCAGCACCAAGACGACGAAGCTCCTCGCCGAGCAGGGCAGCACGCGCGGCGCCCGCATCGACCCGCGCCTTGACGGGGGCCTCCAAACGTGACGCCAGCCGAACGGCCTGCTCGAGCCCGGAGCCGAGAAGAGCGACGGAGTCGCAGAGCCGGACGAGCATGTCGGGATCGAGCGCCGACCGGCGTGGTCGCCGTTCGAGCAATGCCGCGTCGGCTGCACGGGCCTCGTCCGCAGCGTGCCGTGCGATCTCTGCGGCACGATCCGCGAGAGAGAGCAGCGATGATGCCTCCGCCTCGAGCTCTTCACGGCTTGCCGGGTCGTCGGTCGGGCTCGGGTCGACGCTGCCGCCGAGACGGACCACGACGACCTCTGCTGCCTGAGCGCGCGCCACAGCCTCGGTCGCGTCACGCGCGGCGTTCGCCTCGAGCCCCGAGAGGCGTCGCAACTCGCCGCCGAGATCCCCTGCCTGCTGGGCGCCGAGTGTGAGGCGGGCTGCGATGGGCTCCTCGAGCGCGGTCGCCGCGCTGCGCGCACGACCAAGAGCCCCTTCCAGTCCCGTCATGATCTCGACCAGCGAGCCCAGAAACGCCGGATCGACGTTGCGTTCCCGGAGGTGAGCCACCTGCGCGAAGGCCAGCTCTGCGGCAGCAGCGGCAGTCGCGGCCTCGTCCGCGGCATGCGCAGCACTCGAAGATCGTCCGGCGAGCTCGGCGGCCTCGTCGGCAAGCGAACGACGACGGGCGTCCATCTCGAGCAACACCGACTCGGCGGTCTCACCCACGAACCAGAGCTCGCCCCGCTCGGGGTCGTAGCCGTGCCCCTCGGTCGTGATCACCGTTCCGTGCGTGGCGTCGAGCAGCCGCTCGGAATCGACGAGCCAGAATCCGTCCAGCAGGCGAAGGGCCGACGCGTTCCCGCTTGCGAGCGATCCGAGCGGCCGGGCACCTGCGACCGGTGGTGCCGTCGCCGCTCGGGCGTCGCGATCGACGATCACTGTCAGGCTGCCCAGTTCATCCCGGCGCGTCTGCTCGAGCAACTCGAGCCCGTGCCGCGCATCGCGCGTGAGCACGGCCGAGGCACGCCAGGTGAGTGCGGCTGCAACGGCCCGCTCGGCTCCTGGCTCGACCGAGAGGGCGGAGAGTGCGAGCGTCTCGCCCGCCGCAGCGAGTGCGCTCGCAGCAGGAGGGAGACCTTCGCGCTCGGCAAGCGCCCGCTCGAGAGCCTGCAGCCGCTCATGGGCCGACCGCGAGCGCTCGGCGATGTCGTCGCGCTCGGATGCGGCGGCTCGCGCGGCGGCAGCGAGCTCGTTCGCGCGCTGCTCGAGCTCGAGCGGCGATAGGCCCTCACGCTTCGCGATTGCCCGCGCCTCGGCGAGGTCGGTCTCGAGTGTTTCCCGGAGCGACGAGGCGGACTCGTGTCGAAGGCCTAGGCGCTCGCGAGCGGCACCAAGCGCGACAAGGCGGCCGTTTGCACCCTCTTGCCCACCCGTCGCGTCTGCAAGTGCCGCCTCGACGCGTCCGCGCTCGGAGCGCAGTTCCGTAACGGCGGCCTCCGTGACCGCTGAGAGACGACGCTCGTAGGCCGCGACCCGCGAGTGCGCAAGGCGCGCGCGTTCCGACGCCTGACCGTGTGCCTCCGCTGCGTCGCGTGCCGCCTTCGCCGCCGAGCGGGCCGCGTCCTCGAGGATGCGCACCGATTCATCGCTACGGTCCGCGACCGCCTGCTCGGCCTCGACGAGATCGGCCCGCAGCCGCTCCTCGAGGCCCGAGGCCGATTCGTGACGCAGCGCGAGACGTTCGCTTGCTCCCTGCAGGCGGTAGAGCGCCCCGAGCGCGGCCTCGCGGCCACCCGCGGCGTCCGAAAGCTCGTCCTCCGCCTGGCGCCGCTCCTCGAGTAACGCGGTGAGCCGCTCCTGTGCGCTTCGGCGCGCGATCGCGACCGCATCACGGCGAGACTCTGCCTCACTGCGTCGCTCGGTGACGGCTGCGAGATCGAGCTGCGCGATCCGGGCTCGCAACGCCGCAAGCTCGACAACGAGCTTCTCCGCGCGCTCCGCTGCGGTCGCCTGGAGGGCGAGTGGCCGCAGCCGCTTCTTGACCTCGTCCTCGACGTCGCGGGCGCGCTCGACCTGGATTCCTACCCGTGCGAGCTTGAGCTCTGCGCGGTGCTTGCGACGCTTGAACTTGCCGAGCCCTGCAGCCTCCTCGACGAGGTGGCGCCTGTCCTCCGGCCTCGAGGCAAGGACAGCGTCGACCTTGCCCTGCGAGACGATCGAGTGCATCGAGCCACCGAGGCCCACGTCGGCGAGCAACTCGACGAGATCGGTACGCCGCACGGCAGCCTTGTTGACGAGGTACTGGCCTTCGCCCCCGCGCACGAGACGCCGTGTGATCGAGATCTGGTTGAAATCGACCTCGTCGCCGAAGCCTCCGTCCTCGTTGTCGAAGATGAGCTCAACCTCGCAGTGATCGGCAGCCGGCCTGGTCTCCGAGCCACCGAAGAGGACGTCGTCCGGCTTCTCGGCCCGCATCTCGGACGGCGTGAGCGATCCGGCCGCCCAGACGATCGCGTCTGCGACGTTCGACTTACCCGATCCGTTCGGGCCGACGACCACGGCTACCCCTGGCTCGAGGATCAGCTCGAGCGGGTCCACGAACGACTTGAAGCCGCGAATCTTGATCGATTGGAGGTGCACGGGTAAGCAACGCTAACGCGGCCCACGGACGGCGCAGATGGTCGCATCCTCTGGGAACGCCTGGCGACTAGTGTCCCGGCATGATCTCCTCCCCCTGGTTCCTCCTCCTCGTCGGCGCGATCGGTGCGAGCGCGATGATGATCGGCGTCTGGCTCGTTTCGATCCGGATCTCGAACGCGAGCTACGTCGACGTCGCCTGGGCCTTCGGCATCGCAGGCACGGCGGTCGCATACGCCCTTCTCGCCGAAGGCTCCACCCTGCACCGGGTCATCGTCGCCGGCCTCGGCACGATCTGGGGCGTGCGGCTCGGGACGTACCTGCTCGCCCGACTCGCGGGCAAGGAGGAGGACGGGCGCTACCAGGAGCTGCGCCGACGCTGGGCACCGAATGCGAACCGGGCGTTCTTCGTCTTCTTTCAGGCGCAGGCCGGCTTCGTGCTCGTCTTCTCGCTCCCGTTCGCGTTCGTCGCCGCCGACACCGGCGAGATGACCTCTATCGCATGGATCGGCGTCGCCGTCGCGGTCGGCTCGATCGTGGGCGAGACGACGGCCGACACGCAACTGGCCGTCTGGAAGGGCAACCCGGCGAACAAGGGCAAGACTGCGAGGAACGGCCTCTGGGGGTGGTCGCGTCATCCGAACTACTTCTTCGAGTGGCTGCACTGGGTCGGCTGGGCAATCGTGGCGTTCTCGTCGCCTTACGGGTGGGTCGCGATCTTCGTTCCGGTGTTTCTCTTCGCGCTGCTCTTCAAGGTGACGGGGATACCCGAGACCGAAGCGCAGTCGCTCCGCAGCCGGGGCGATGACTACCGCCGCTACCAGGAAGAGGTTTCGGTGTTCGTTCCCCTGCCGCCGAAGCGGAATCCCGAAGCTTGATCGCCGACCGCGTCGTCGGAAGAGGTCTCCTGCCCGATCCGCTCCTGCGTGCGGCGATCGCGCAAAGCTGCCGCCTCCGGCTACGCCGTGAGCGGCTCCGCGGCCTCGACGCGTTCGAGCAGATGGTCACGGCGATGTCGAGCGGCCCGATCGCGATCGAGACGGCCGCCGCGAACGAGCAGCACTACGAGCTGCCGGCGCAGTTCTTCGGGCTCACCCTCGGGCCGCGACGGAAGTACTCGGCTTGCTTCTGGCCCGACGGGGTCGAGACGCTCGCGGACGCAGAGGAGACGATGCTCGCGCTCACGTGCGCCCGCGCCGGAATCGCCGATGGAATGGAGATCCTGGATCTCGGGTGTGGTTGGGGCTCGCTCTCGGGATGGATCGCGGAGCGGTATCCGAGCTGCCATGTGCTCGCCGTGTCCAACTCGCAGCCGCAGAAGGCGTACATCGACAGCCTTGGCCACGCGAACGTCGAGGTCGTAACGGCCGATATCAACGACTTCGAGAGCGACCGTCGCTTCGACCGGGTCATCTCGGTCGAGATGTTCGAGCACATGCGCAACTGGCCCGCGCTCCTCGCGACGGTTCGTGGAGTGCTCGCAGATGACGGGAGGCTGTTCGTGCACGTTTTCGCGCACGTGCGCTACGCCTATGCCTTCGATCAGTCCTGGATGGGACGCCGGTTCTTCACGGGCGGGGTCATGCCCTCCGACGACCTGATGCTGCGGTTCGCCGACGATCTTGTCGTGCGTGACCACTGGCGCGTCAACGGCTTGCACTACGCGAGAACGGCCGAGGCATGGCTCGAGAACCTCGACAAGGCACGGCCCGAGGCGCTCGCAATCCTCGGCTCGGAGAGCGCGCTGAACGAGTGGCGCGCATTCTTCCTCGCCTGCGCCGAGCTGTTTGCGTTCGCGGGCGGGAACGAGTGGATCGTGAGCCACTACCTGCTCGAGCCGCGGTAGGCAGGTGGTGCGTTCGCGATGGAAGAGCGTACCGCGAACGACCACCTGCATCTTCCTGCACGCTTCGCGTGATCCTGAAGGCCAGCCCGCGGGCCACGTAGGTTGGAGCGCGCCGCACGAGAACCGAACCGGTAGCCGCCTTCGGCTGGCCGCCAGGGTTGGCGGCCC
>JANOFZ010000477.1:0-1710 GCA_031413935.1 Thermoleophilia bacterium
TCTCTCCACTGAGGCCGGGGCCGAAGAGGTCGACGACGCGCGCGAGGACGATCGTCCCGGGAGGAGAGTCGGGCGTTGCCATATCGATCTCGATCCCGTAGCCACCGACCGTCTCGCCGAACGTGGAGCCGGTGATGAGACCCGTCTTGTCGAAAAGCCAGGGTGCTGCTTCGGCTGCGACGACCGTGTAAGAGCCCTGACGACGACCGTCGTCGTTCGCGCGGTACTGGACGCCGAGAAGTCGCGCCTCGGGACGCCCGAGCTCGCGCCACTGCTTTACACGGCGAAGCATCAATCCGTCCGACTCGACCTTCCAGAAGAAGTTGTTGGCGGAGAGGAAGACGAGCCTGCCACCGAGGTCGCGGTACCGCTCGATCACGTCGTACGCGTGGGAGGTCATGTACTCGCTGTGCCCGGGGAAGACGACGAGGTCGTAGCGTGCACGCAGGTCGTCGCCGGTTGCGAATGTCCCGAGGTCGTCGTCTGCGGCGAAATCGGGCGCTCTACCGGTACGTGCGAGCCAGCGCAAGAAGGCGCGATCGTACGTCTTGAACCGCGGTGGCACGCCGCGGTCACGGTAGGGGCGGGTGAGGTCGACCGGTGGGCTGCCGCCGGCGTACCACGTGTCTCCCCAGCCGTCACCGTCGCGGTCGTAGAAGTTGTAGGCCTGCCAGGTGTTCGTCGGTATCACCACGAGTTGCCTGCGAGGCTCGGAGTCGGCGGCGCGGAGCACGAAGGGGGCGAATCCGGTGCGACCATCGTCGGCCGTCAGCCGCGCGGCGTAGACGCCAGGCGGCCAGCCACCGGTCTGAACCGTGATCGTCACCGGGCCCGAGCGTTTTCCTGTCCAGTCGATAGGCACCGGGTCACCCTTGGGCGCGCCCGCGAGGTCGTCGTTGCGCTCGGTGCTCACGGTTTCTGATCCGCAGCGGATGAACTGCAGGGTCAGAGTGGGCGCATCGGCGGAGATGCGGAGCTCCATCGGCTCTCCCGGGAGGTACGAGCGGCGGAGGAACGCTGCCTCGACGCCGAGGACGCGCACGACGGCGGCCTTCTGTTGCCCTACGGTCAGCGGACGCCGGGCTCCGAGCACCGTCCTGCGCCCTACCCTGTCGACGACGGTGAGGCGCATGACATACGAACCGACTGCTGTGCCGAGCTCGGGGGCCCAGCTCAGAACGTGCTCACCTCGCCCGAGACGGGCGTTCGTCTCCCAGACGACCCGACTCGTTCTCAGGGCCGTCTGTACCGCCTCGAGCTTGATCGAGGCGGGACTGGGTAGCCGGAACCCGATCGCCGCGACGTCTCTTCCTGCAAGGCCCGGCGACACCGTCGCGAACAGCGGACGATCGCCGACGTAGCGTCGACCGATGTTCCGTACAGACGCGCTGAGGGCGGCCGGCGCACGGCGCACCGCGCCGCCGGCGGCCCCCGGCGCGGCTCCGAGGAGCAACACCGTGGCGGCTCCCCGCTTGAGCAGGCGCGCACGATTGAGCCGGTCCGCCATAGCATCACCGTAGACGAGGGAGATGATCGATCTGTTTGGCCGGCTACGGAGCGGAGAGGCGCGACCAGAGATTCTCGAGCATCCTCGAGACGACGGGCAGGAGTGCGGTGCCGCCGAAGTCGATCGCGCCTGCAGCAAAGACGCGAGCACCAGCCAGCGTCTCGTAGTACGTCATCTGGGCTGTGAACCCAGGTCCGTAGAGC
>JANOFZ010000478.1:0-3287 GCA_031413935.1 Thermoleophilia bacterium
CCAGAACGACCCGCAGAACCCGGACGCCTACACCTTCGTCGGCGTCTCGTCGGGCGGCACCCCCGTCTGGCTGCACACCGAGGTCGCATCGGCCGAGCTGAAGATCACGATCGGCCAGGCGCAGGCGAACCACTGGGGCGCCGGCGGCGGCGGCAAGCTGATCCTGCCGGGCGTCGTCTCCGACGCGACGATCGAGTCGAATCACTGCGCCTTTGTCACCTCACCACAGACGCACTACGGCGCCTATGCCGGCCCGATGCGGACGGACATCGACGAGGCCGCAACGATGTGCGGTCTCGACTGCACGATGAACGTGATCCTCGACACCCACGGCCGCGTGATCGACTGCATCTTCGGCTCGCACCCCGAGGCGCACCGTGAGGCGATCCGACGCTTCAACGCCATCTACGCCTACGACAGCTGGGTCGAGGATCAGGGTCAGGCGGACATCGTCATCTGCGGCGTCTTCGCTCCGACCGACCACCTGTTCTTCCACACGGGCTGGGGCTGCATGTCGGCCGACCTCGTGCTCAAGGACGGCGGCACGATCATCTACACGAGCCCGTCGCCCGGCGTCTCGACCGCGATCGGCGACTTCCCCGGCTTCGCGCTGATGGATCTGATGAAGCCGTACATGCCGCCGACTGCCGAGAACTACCAGCGCGTGCTGCACGACATCCACAAGCGCGAGATCCAGATGTGGGCCGGTTGCATCTGGGTGCCGATCTACGAGGTGATGACGCGCAAGCACCTGACAGTCGTGACCCTCGAGGAGAACCTCGAGATGGCAGCCGACATCGGGCTCGACGCGACGACGTCGCTGGACGAGGCGTTCGCGGCCGCAATGGCCCGGCACGGCGCGGACGCCAAGGTCGCGATCCTGCCGTACGCCCGCTACCAGTTGCCGAAGAACGCTGTGCGGATGGCGACCTCCGAGCCGAGCATTCTCGCTCACGCGAGCCATTAGGACGCCGCCCTGGCCGACGTCTCGCGAACAGCGATCCCGGGCTTCTTGCCCGCGCACGGCGTTGCAGACAGCGACGCCGTGCGCGAGCAGATCCGCGGCTCGACGACGATCCTCGAGATCCTTCGTATGTACCCCGATGGGCGAGCGGCGACGCTGATGTCTCGCATCTACTGGCCTTGCGCCCACTGCGGCGGGGCAGTCCGCGAGCCTCTCACCCTGGCCGCGCAGCGTCACGCCCGCGACCCGCGTGCGGTTCTGATCGCCTTCCAGGCGCTCGAGCACGGCGGTCCGAGCGACGAGGAGGTGGCGCTCGCCGCGGAACGACAGCCGCGTTGACGGTGGTACGGTCGGCCTTGGTGGGAGTCATTGATACACAGACGCGTCCGGTGACAGGCTTCAGCCTGTCTCCCGGGTTCGGAGGTCGCGCGCGTGGCGGCTGAAGGCGCCAACCCAGGTGACAGGCTGAAGCCTGTCACCGCGCCTGCCGGCCCCTGGGTCGGCAGGTCTGTGCCTCGTTTCGAGGACGACGCGCTGTTACGCGGTGAGGGTCGCTTTCTCGACGACCTCTCCCCCGTCGCGCACAGCTATCACGCTGCCGTCGTGCGGTCGCAGCTCGCGCACGCGCGAATCGTCGTCGACGCGAGCGCCGTGCTCGAAGCTCCCGGGGTGATCGGTGTGCTCACGGGCGCCGACGTCATGGCGCTATCGCGGCCCTTCCCGGCGGGGATCGACAGCGGCACGCCACAGTACGCAACGGCGATCGACACGGTGCGCTACGTCGGTGAGCCGATCGCCGTCGTCGTTGCCCGTGATCGTTACCTCGCCGAGGACGCTGCCGAGCTCGTCGATGTCGACTACGACCCGCTCGATGCCGTTCTCGACCCCGTCGCCGCGGCCGCAGACGCAGTTCATGACCGAAGATTCGAGTACGGCGACGTCGACGCCGCAATGGCGGAAGCCGAGCTCGTGCTGCGCCAGACGTTTCACGTCCCTCGCTTCACCTGCACGCCGGTCGAGTGCTACGCGGTCGTCGCCGACTGGGATACGACCGCCGGGCGGCTGACGGCGTGGGCGAACTTCCAGGGGCCGTTCACGCTGCACGGCGTCGCCGCTGCCGCGCTCGGGCTGAAGGGCGACCGCCTCCGACTCCTCACGCCCCCTGACTCGGGCGGCTCCTTCGGCGTCAAGTCATCGGTCTTCACGTACATCGTGCTGATGGGCCTCGCCTCACGACATCTCGGCGTGCCCGTGACGTGGATCGAGGACAGGCTCGAGCATCTCGCCTCGAGCGCCGCAGCCACCGGCCGCACGACCGAGGTCGAGGCAGGCTTCACGGCTGACGGTCAGCTGATCGCGCTCCGCTACGACGCGATCGAGGATGTCGGCGCCTACGTCCGCGCGCCGGAGCCGGCCACGCTCTACCGGATGCACGGGTCGCTCTCTGGTGCCTACACCGTGCCGAACGTCGCCGCGCGCAACCGCGTCGTCCTCACGAACACGCAGCCTTCTGGCCTCAACCGCGGGTTCGGTGGACCACAGCTCTACTTCGGGCTGGAGCGGACGATGGCGATCGCGGCCCGGCGGCTCGGCCTTGACCCCGCCGAGCTCGCGCGGCGCAACCTGATTCCCGCCGATGCAATGCCCTATCGCACGCCGTCGGGTGCCCTTTACGACTCCGGCGACTACGCGGCCTGCCTCGACCACGCACTCGAGCTCGCCGACTACGACGAACTCCGCGCCCGGGTCGCGACGGCCCGCGCCGACGGGCGCCTGGCCGGCATCGGCCTTGCGTGCATCGTCGAGCCCTCGATCTCGAACATGGGCTACATCACGCTTGCTCAGACAGCCGACGAGCGCGCGCTGGCCCTGCCGAAATCCGGGAATGCGGAGGGCGCCTCGATCTCGATCAACCCCCTTGGCGGCATCACCGTGCGCCTCGCGACGACGCCGCAGGGCCAGGGCCATCGAACCGTCTGCGCCCAGGTCGTCGCAGACACGCTCGGCTGCACGCCCGACGAGGTGAACGTGATGGCGGAGATGGACACCGCCAGCGTTCCCTGGACGGTCGCCTCGGGCAGCTACTCGTCGCGCTTCTCCGGCGTCGCGGTCGGTGCGGTGCAGGCTGCCGCGCTGAAGCTGCGGGCGAAGATCGATGCGATCCGCGCGCACGCGGGCGACGAGAGCCTCTCGCTCCGCCGCGTCGCAGGGATGGCGCACTGGAATCCCGAGGGGCTGCCAGACTGTGAGGAGCCCGGGGTGTCAGCCGTTGCGTTCTGGGCGCCACCGACTCTCGATCCCCCCGACGACGAGGACTGCATCG
>JANOFZ010000479.1:0-17602 GCA_031413935.1 Thermoleophilia bacterium
CCGACGCCCAGTGCGACCAACGCGAGAGCGACGAGCACCCACGGCCAGGGGCTTCGACGACGCGTAACGGGAGCGTCGTAGGCGCGGTAGCGCTCGTCGCCGGTGTACGTCCCTCCCGTCGAAGGGGGAAGCGGGGCAGCAACTCGTGTGGCAGCGGTTGCATCCATAGCCCCGGCGCCGGCGAGAACCATCGTCGCGGCCGTCTCCGTCTCGGTGCCTACAGCCTCGCCGCGCGCAACCAATTCGAGATCGCGATCGAGCTCGCCTGCCGTGCGGTAGCGATCAGAAGGCTCCTTGGCGAGTGCGCGGAGCACGACGAGGTCGAGATCATGCGGGATCTCGGGCCGGCGAGCCGACGGCGGCTCGGGCGTCGCCGAGAGATGCTTCATCGCAATCTCTACCGGAGTCTCACCCGTAAACGGGACGGTCCCGGTCAGCAGTTCGTACAGAACGATCCCCGTCGAATACAGATCGGAGCTCTCGTCGACCGGGGCGCCACGCGCCTGCTCGGGGGAGAGATACTGCGCTGTTCCAACAATTGATCCGGCCTCGGTCATCTCACTCGTTCCAGCGCGTGCGATGCCGAAATCAGCGACCTTCACGCGCCCCTCGCGGTCGACGAGCACGTTGTGTGGCTTGATGTCGCGGTGGATGATCCCGTTCTTGTGCGCGTAGCGGAGCGCAGCAAGAATCTGGCGGGTGTAGGAGATCGCGACCGGCACCGGGCACGGCCCGCGCGTGACGACGAGCTCCTTCAGCGTCCGGCCCTCGATGTACTCCATCACGATGTAGTACGAGCCGTCCGCGACTCCGCGGTCGAAGACCGAGACGATGTTCGGGTGCGACAGGCCCGCTGCGTGGGTTGCTTCGCGGCGGAATCGTTCGACGAACTGCTCGTCCGAGGCGTAGCGCTCGTGGAGGATCTTCACCGCGACGCGACGACCGAGCTCCTGATCCTCTGCGAGCCAGACGTCGGCCATACCGCCCGAGCCGAGCTTGCGCTCGAGGCGGTAGCGCTCTGCAAAGAGGGTTCCTGTGAGGTCGTTGCGTGACATGGGATTCGCCGGTTAGTTCTTCGCCGTCGACGTCAAGAGTGCCTGCAAAACCTGCCGGGCGATCGGGGCAGCCGTTGCGCCGCCGGTCAGGGACTGATTCTGGAGAACGACCGCGATCGCGTATCGGGGCTTCTCACCGTCGGCGCCTGCGAAGCCGATAAACCAGGTTGTGTTGCTCCCGTCGACCCCCGTTTCGGCCGTACCCGTCTTCCCGCCGACGCGAAGACCGGAAACCTGGGCTGCGGTACCGGTGCCGGCCTGGACCGCTCGCACCATCATCTCGCCGACGTCCCGGGCCGTGGCAGGGCTGACCGCTCGTCGGATCTTCGTCGGGCGCGTCCGCGAGCGTGTCTTGCCGTTCGGGGTCACGGTCTTTTCGACGACGAACGGGCGCATCAGGATGCCGTCATTGCCAATGGCGCCCGCGACCATCGCCATCTGCAGGGGGGTGACGAGCAGCCGTTCCTGCCCGAACGCCATGCGACCCGGGTCGACATCACGGTCGCGACGGGGATCGTAGAGCTCTCCACCCTTGTACAGCCCACTCGGCAGCCGCTCGCTCTCGGGCGTTTCCAGAGGCGGCCGTTCGTAGAAACCGAACGCCTTTGCCTGCTTGACGATCGCCCTCGCTCCCAGTTTGAGGCCGATGTTGCAGAAGACCGAGTTCACCGAGTACTGCAGCGCCGTCGCAAGCGTGACGTTGCCGAACGGACGGCTCGTGTCGAAGTTGTTCACTCTCCTGCCGTACACGGAGCAGTAGCCAGGGTCATAGAAATTCGACGCGGTTGTGAACTTTCGCGAGTCGAGTGCTGCCGAGGCGGTCACGACCTTGAACGTCGACCCCGGCGGATAGAGGCCCTGACTGGCCCGGTTCAGGAGAGGGGACGCAGGAGTGCAGTCGGCACGGATCCTTTCGATGCGCCCGAAATTCTCCTCTACGTCGTTCGGGTTGTAGCTTGGCGACGAGGCCATCACCCGTAGCCGACCGGTCCTCGGGTCGAACACCACGACGGCCCCGCAGCGTGAGCCGAGCGCTTCGAGTGCCGCGCGCTGGCCGTTCACATCGAGGGTCGTGACGACCGTGTCTCCGACGATCGGACGCCCGTTCAGCTGGTCGAGAGAGCGGTCGACGAGCGAGGAGAGGCTGCGCTCCGAGCCGGTGAGGATCGAGTTCAGAGATCGCTCGAGGCCGGTGCGGGCGCGTGCAACGGTGGAGTAACCCACGACGTGGGCTGCGAACCGACCCTGGGGATAGCGGCGAAGGTAGAACGTGCGGTCGCCGACGCGGCGCTCCTTGTTGCGCGCCAGAACCCGCGACGGGGAGAGGATCGGGCCTCGCTTGATCTCGAACTGCGCGACGCGCTGGATTGCGTTGTCCTGACGCTCGGCGAGCGCCGGGCGAGCCCACGTCTGCCAGTACGTGGTTGCCACGATGAGGAGGATCATCAGGCCCATAGCGAGGCCAGCGACACGGGAGATCTGGCGGTTCACCGGGTCACCGCCGTTGCCGCAGCGCGATTCGAGACGAGGAGCAGCAGAGCGAGCATGACGAAGTTCGAGAGGATCGACGAGCCGCCGTACGAGACGAAGGGGAGCGTGATCCCGGTCAGCGGGACGACACGGAGGACGCCGCCGACGATGATGAACGTCTGCAGCGCGAGACCGAACGTGAGGCCCGTGGCAAGGAGCTTCGAGAAGCCGTCCTGGGCGATCAGAGCGATCCGCATCCCGCGCGCAACGAATACCATCACGAGAAGAAGGACCGCCGCCGAGCCGATCAACCCGACCTCCTGGGCGATCGCCGAGTAGATGAAATCGGTGTTGAGATACGGAATCAGTTGCGTCCCGTCGACGGTCGTGAAGGTTCCCTTGCCGAGACCGGTGCCGCCGTAACCACCGTTCGCGATCGAGTACAGGCTCTTCACGAGCTGGTACGAGTCGCAGTTCTGCCGGAAGTCCAGCTTGCCGCTGATAGAGCAGTACACTCGCTCGTCCGTCCACGGGTGAAGCCACACCGTGACGCGCTGTTGTACGCGATCGAGCGCGTTGTAGAGTGCCGCGGACCCGGCGACGAAGAGCGCGAGGCCAGCCCCGACGTAGATGAAGCGGCCGGTCGCGGCGTATACCATCGCCAGGAAGATCCCGAAGTTGAGCAGCGCCGAGCCGAGATCACTCGTCTGGACGAGGACGAGCATCGAGGCGCCCCAGATCAGCAGCAACGGACCGAGATCCTTGAGCCGGCCCTGGGCGAGAGCCTCTCGCTTGTCGCGGAGGTAGCCGGCGAGGAAGATGATCATGAAGATCTTCGCCAGCTCGCCCGGCTGGAACTGCATCGGGCCGACCTTGATCCAGAGCTTGACACCGTTGACCCGGTGGCCGAGCCCGGGAACAGAGGGCAGGAGCAGGAGCACGACTGCCGAGATCCCGAAGATGTACTTGTAGCGCTCGAGCACGCGATAGTCGAAGCGCAGCCAGAAGAGCGTCGCCGCGAGGACGCCGATCCCGAGGGCCACCCAGACCGCTTGCCGCCGAGCGTCCTCGGGGTCGAGTCGGTAGATCACCGTGAGGCCCAGAGCCGTGAGGAGACCGACGAGTGGGAGCAGCGTCGGGTCGGCGTACGGAACGGTGAACCGCGCGACGACGTGCGCGACGAGGTACAGCCCGAAGACCACGCCGACGTACCCGAGCCAGCGCGTGGTTACGAGCCCGGTACCGACGATGGAGACGCTCGCAAACGCTGCAGAGGCGACGAGAGCAGCGAAACCGAGGTTGAGAAGCTCCTTGTTCCTCGCGCTCACCGTTTCAGGCTCCACCAGATGACGAGCGCCGCGATCGCGATCGTCAACAGGATCGCGAACAGCGCGAGCCACCGGCCACCGGCGCCCGCCCCGTGACGGTGAACCGGCACAGCTGGATCTGCGAGCGGAACTGACCCGGCGTCGTCCGCTTCGACTTCGACGGCGTGCTCGGCCGTGTCGGCGTCGGGCTCGCCCGCTGGCGGCTCCGGGTCCGGTGGAAGGGGGTCGCCGTCGATGATCTCGAAGAGGACGACCGTGATGTTGTCGATTCCTCCTGCACTGTTGGCCGCGTCGACGAGTGACTGGACTGCCGTCTCCGGGTCATCCTCGGCTGCGGCGATCAGCTCCAGAATCTGGTCGTCGCGCACGAGATCCGTTAGCCCGTCGGAGCAGATCAGGTACAGATCGCCGGGAATCGTCGGGAGCGTCTCCGTGTGGACATCGACGACCGGCTCCGTGCCGACCGCGCGCGTGATCACGGAACGGTGGGGATGCTGCTCGGCCTCCTCGGTCGACAGACGACCTGCGCGAACGAGCTCACCGACGAGAGAGTGATCCGGAGTCAGCTGCTCGAGCCTCTCGTCGCGGATGCGATAGGCACGGGAATCACCGACGTGCCCGATCGCGACGGTGCCGGAGGCCTCGTCGACGAGGAGGGCCGTGACAACCGTTCCCATTCCGGCCGCCTGCGAATCGTCCAACGCGCGTGCGTAGATGCGGTTGTTCGCCTCGAGAATGAGCGTAGAGAGCGTGCCCTCGCCGAGGGCACCTGCAGCCCGCTCCTCCAGCGTTGCGGCTGCGAGGCGCGAGGCGATCTCCCCGGCCTGGGCTCCACCCACACCGTCGGCGACCGCGAAGAGCGGTGGCTCGCAGACGAACGTGTCCTCGTTGTGCGGCCGCCGACGGCCTGTGTCGGTCAGCGCGCTTGCGCGGCCGGTCCTCACGCCTCCACCCGCAGATCGGTCTTTCCGATCCGGACGACATCCCCGGGAGTGAGGAGCCGAGCGGTCGTCACGCGCGCGCCGTTGACGAACGTCCCGTTCGTCGACCCGACATCCTCGACCCAGAGGCCGTCGGGACGCGGTTCGAGCATCGCGTGTCGCGTCGACGCGAAGTCGTCGCCGTCGAGTCGGATCGCATTCTCGCCTCCGCGGCCAAGACGAGTGGGCTCTCGCACTTCGACCGTGCTACCCGGTTGCAACGTCGGGCTATCGAGCACGAGCAGGCGTGCCGCGGGTGTCGGTACGACGGGCTCGTAGCGCGCCCTGAGCTCGTTAGCCTCCTTGGCGCTGAGGACGATCGACTCCTGCGGCGCCGAGCGAAGATCCCGGGTGACCGATCGCACGACTGCCCAGATGAAAAGGTAGAGGAGAACGAGAAACGCGATCTTCAGGATGAGCAGCGTTTGCTCGGTGTCGAGATCTTCCAACACTAGAAATGACTGCGGCCAAAAATGAGATCGGTCGCACCGATCGTGATCCGGTCACCGTCGGACAGCGACTCTCGCGTGATCCGGCGGCCGTTCAGCTCGGTCCCGTTCGTCGATCCCAGGTCGACGACGTACCACTCGTCGTCCTGCATCACCTCGGCGTGGCGTCGGGATGCGTTGCCGTCGGCGACGCGGAGGTCGCATTCGCGTGAGCGCCCGATCACGATCCCAGCGGACGTGACAGGGTGCGCGCGCCCGTCGAGCGTCAGCGTGACGACCTCGCGGGGCGGCTCCGGAGCGGCGGCGGGCTCGACCGCGTCGTCGGGCTCGGCCTGCCGGTAGACCATCGTGGTCGCGACTGCTTGGGGGAGCTCAACAGGCGCGGTTGGAGCGGGGACAGGAATCGAGATGCTCTGCGCCGGCACGGAAGTCGGCGGCTTCGATGTCGGGAGGGACGGCAACCCATCTTCCGGTTGCGCCACACGAGTCGCGATGCCGAACTCGCCGACAGCAAGGTCGTCGTCGGTCGCGAACTTCACGCGAGGTGGTGTCAGGAGGGCATAGGCCTCACGTCGTGCGTGCTCGGTCAGATACTCCTGCAACTCCCCGACGAGCGATCCCTCGTACGAGGTGAACTGCTGACGATCGGCGCTCGAGAGGTAGATCGTGTACTCGTTCGGAACGTAGACGCGCGAGACGGAGACCGAGCGATGTTCGTCCATCTCCTTGGCGAGCTTGCGGGCGAGCTCGACAGGCTGGACGTGAGTTCTGAAAGCGCGCCCGAAGATGCCCTCGAAGAGGCCCTCGATCTTGGTTTCGATGGTTCGTAGAACGCTCATGGCCGGAGTCGCCGCCTTCCGGCTAAGGGTAGCGGCCGGCCTGGAACGCAAGCGCCGCGAGGATCGCGCAGAGGACGAGCGTCCCGAGCACGAGTGACAGAGCCGGAAGCGCGGGTGCGAGGAGAAGAATCAGGCCGATCTGGCAGGTGCCGAGGAGGGCGATCCCCCGGAACCCTCTCTCGCGGGCGTCAGGCAGCAGAGCCGCCGACACAGCGAGCACGACGGCGAGTGCGGCGAACCAGGGGTTGGCGTGCAGGTGGGAGGCGACGGGACTGATGACGGCCGCGACGCTCGTCGACCCGTCGACCCCGAGATTCGGTACCGCCACGCCTGTGAGCGGAAGGGGATCTCCTCGGAGGGCCACGACAGCGACGGCAGCAAAGACACCGACGAACGCCTGCAGCGCTCGACGCGCACGGCCGCGGGCCGGTTGGACGGCGAGGGGAAGGAGCGCGATCGCGCCGATCGCCGCGAGCACAGGGCCGGCCATGAAGAGAAGCCCTGCACGCGCGTCGCGCCAGCAGAGCACGAGCCAACCAATCGCGAGGACGGCATACACGATCGCTGCCGCCTGGGCGACGTTGCCGAGAGGGAAGACGGGAACGAACAGGGCGATCGCGAGCCCGAGGCGGGGAGATCGAAGCGTCGCGAGCGCCGCTACGAGCGCGATGAGGATCGTGAGCGCAGGTGTCCAGAACGGGAGCAGCGTGGCCCCGATCGCAACCGTGCCGGCAGCGAGACCTGCAGGCACGAGCCGCTGCTCGAGAGGGAGCGGGGCAGCGGCGACCTTGGTCGCAACCGCGGTCTTGCGCTGGCGGGCCGGGCTCGTCCGGTCTCGGCGTGGCGCCGTGACGGCGGCTCGGAGATCCTGGGCGAGCCGCTCGGCGGACGGTCGCCGCACCGGGTCGATTGTGAGGGCGGATGACACGGCATCGACGATTGCGGGTGGCAGATCGGCGCGGTTCTCCGCGAGTGGCGGAGCACCCGACTCGATTGCCGCCGCGACCTGAGGCAGAGGCACCCCCCAGAACGGATGCTCCCCGACCAGGGATTCCCAGAGCAGCACACCAACGGCCCAGACGTCGCTTGCGGTGGTCGCGTCGCCTCCTGTGAGGCGCTCCGGAGTGATGTACGCGAGCGTACCGGGGACGTCTCCCACGGCCGTCAGGGTGTCTGCCTCGTCGAACTGGGCGAGTCCGAAGTCGAGAAGCCTGATCGATAGGTCGGGCTTTTCTTCCACGAGCACGTTCGAGGGCTTGACATCCCGGTGGACGATCCCCAGACGATGAGCGTGTGCGAGAGCGTCGAGGATCTGGGCGGCCGCTTCGATCGCGTCGTGGTCGCTGAGCTTGCCACCTCGGAGCGCCTCGCGCATCGTCTGTCCCTGGACGTACTCGTAGGCGATGTAGACATGGCCGCTGTCGCCGCCGAAGTCATAGGCGCGGACGCAGCGCTCGTGGCGAAGGCGCGATGCAGCCTCCATCTCCCGCGCCGCACGCGACGCGCGCTTGCCCTCGCGGGGAACGATCTTGAGTGCCACTTCGAGGCCGGTTCGCTCGTCTCGAGCGAGCCAGACGGAGCCTGAACCGCCGCGGCCGATCGGCCGCAGAGGCCGGTAGCGGTCGAGGACGAGCTCGGGTGTTGGAAGGGCGTACGCTGTGCTCGACACGTCCACCGACTCTTCGCCGCGGCAGAAGACCTCCCTTCCGAGCCGGAACATGGCGTAGACTCCGCTCGTCCCCAGCAGGGAGCATCTGAGTGAGCTCGCACGACGACGACATTCTCGACTTCGACTTCTTCGAGGACGCAACCCGTGAGTCCAGCTCCGCTTCCGGCGGCGCGCGTGACGACGCGTCCGCGGAGCCGTCCAGTGGTGGTGGCGGGGGCGGCCCGCGGCGGCCGTCTCTGCATGCTCCGCATGGCCTCACTCCGATTCTGCGGCTCGTCGGGTTCGTGGCGTTCGCGATCCTGATCATCGTCCTGCTGATCGTCTGGGGGCAGGGCTGTTCCAGCGACAAGAAGCGGTCGAGCTATGGCGATGCCGTGACCGAGCTCGGAACGATTGGCGCGAGCTCCGCCAAGATCGGGAACGATCTCGCGGAGCTCCTGACGACACCAGGGCTCAAGCAGGCGGAGCTCGAGACAAAGCTCGGCGGCCTGATCGACAGGCAGCAGCAGGGCCTCGAGAGCGCCCAGGCGCTCGACGTCCCTGGCCCGCTGCGGCCGGCAATGGAGCACGCAGCCGAGTCGCTCCAGCTGCGCGTCAGCGGCATGCAGGGGTTGCTCGACACGTTCGTGGCGACGAAGGACGACGATTCGGACAATGCAACGGTGGCCGGCGAGAAGCTCGCCACTCAGGCACGCCAACTCGACGCGAGTGACGTTGTCTGGCGCGTGCTGTTCCAGGTTCCAGCTCAGGTGACGCTGCAGGACGAAGGGCTCGGCGATATCAAGGCGCCGCCCTCGGTGTTCGTCGAAACCGTCGAGCTCTACTCGACGCGCTCCATGACCGCGATCTGGCTGCGGGTGCACGGGGCGTCGACCGGTGGCAGCCCGTCGGGCGTGCACGGCACCGGCCTCGAGAAGGTGCTCGTCCAGCCCGGTGACACGCAACTCTCACCCGACACGGAGTCGACGATCAAGGCCTCGACAGATCTTGCGTTCGCGGTGTTCGTGAAGAACACCGGTGAGAACCAGGAGGTCGGTATCGAGGTGACGCTGACGATCCCCAAGGGTACGACTCCGATCGTGAAGAAGCAGACGATCGACCTGCTCGACATCGGAGAGACGAAGACGGTCACGTTCAGGGACTTCCCCGACCCGCCCTTCGGCGAGAAGACATCGGTGCAGGTGAGCGTCAAGCCGGTGCAGGGCGAGACCAACACGGGGAACAACAGCGCCGAGTATCCCGTCATCTTCTCGCTCGAGTAGTGGTCTCTCCGGGAAGTCCTGTCGTGGTGCGCCGGCGAAAACCGAGCAGGGCGAGGACGCAGGGAGCTCCCATACCGGGTTGTACGGGTGCGACCGAGGACGAAGCCCTGCGATGCGTTTGCAGCCACGCGCAGCGTGGCAGGACTTGCCGGAGAGACCACTAAATGGAGGCAACGCTCGCCGTTGCGATCGCGGCGTGCCTTGTGGCCGCTCTCGCGCTGCTGACCTCACTGGTGCTCGTGCGTCGTCTCCGGAAGCTTCAAGCGAGCCAGAAGGCCGTACTCGGAGGCGCATCGCACGACATGGTCGACTTCGCCGTGTCCCTACAGGGAAGAATCGACGATCTCAATCGTGCGGTCGACGAGGTTGCCGTCGGGCTCTCCCGCGTCGATCGTCGCATCGACGGTGCGATTACGAACACCGCAGTGGTGCGCTACGACGCCTACGAGGATACGGGCGGCAAGCAGTCGGCGTCCTTCGCATTTCTCGACGCCACTCGCACAGGGACGGTGGTCACTGCGATTCAGGGCCGTGACTACGCGCGGATCTACGTGAAGGACGTCGAGCGAGGGACGGCATCGGTGGCGCTCTCTCCGGAGGAGCTGACCGCCGTCGAGCGCGCGATGGCGCGGTGATCGCGCCACGGTCTAAGCCTGGATCCACCGTTTTGCGCGGGCGTAAGCGGGGAATCCGGAGCTTGCCTTGAGCGCGATCACCCTCTGCGACGTTGCGCCACGCGACGGCCTGCAGAATCGTCGGGAGATCTTCGAGCCTCCGGTGCGCGCTGAGTTCGTCGATCGGCTCGCAGCCGCGGGCCTGCCCCGCGTCGAAGTCGCCAGTTTCGTCAGTCCGACCCGGGTGCCGCAGATGGCGGGGGCCGACGAGGTGGTTGCGGGTATCAAGCGCCGCGACGGAGTCGTCTATGCCGGGCTCGTGCTCAACGAACGGGGCTACGATCGCTTGCTTGCCGCCCAGCTCGACGAGGTGCACTTCTCGTTTGCCGCCAGCGAGACGTTCAATCGTCGTAATCAGGGCGTTGGTGTCGAGGAGTCCCTTGCTGTCGCCGCCGCCGTTGTCAGACGGGCCCGGACGGACGGCGTCTCATCGACCGTCACACTCTCGACGGCGTTCGGCTGCCCGTTCGAAGGGCTCGTTGATCCGGGGCATGTCAGCGAGCTCGCGGCACGGATTTTCGACGCAGGCCCGAACGAGATCATGCTGGCAGACACGATCGGGGTCGGTGTGCCACGTCAGGTCGGCGCGCTCGTCGCGGCCGTCGTGGGTCTCGGGATCCCGGCCGGCGTCCATCTGCACAACACGCGCAACACCGGGTATGCGAACGCTCTCGCGGCACTCGACGCCGGGGCGACGCTGCTCGACGCCTCACTCGGCGGGATCGGTGGCTGTCCGTTCGCCCCTCGCGCCACCGGCAACATCGCCACCGAGGATCTCGTCTACCTCCTCCACGGCGAGGGGATCGAGACGGGTGTCGATCTCGATGCCCTGATCGACGTCGCCGTCTGGCTCGAGGAGCTGCTCGGCGAGGAGCTCGAGGGTCAGGTCTACCGGGCTGGGCGGTTCCCGCCCGCCGCCAGGAGCCTCTGAAAGGCTGCCTGCGGTGCACATCACCCTGTGGCCTCACGCTCCGCTGATACGCTCGCCTCGGTGCATCAGGTCCTCGTTCTGAACGCGAGCTACGAGCCACTGAACGTGTGCTCTGATCGGCGCGCGCACGTCCTCGTGTGGAAAGGCAAGGCCGAGGTCATCGAGCAGCACTCACATCCGTTGCGTTCGGCCGAGCGCTCGTTCATCCGCCCGCACGTGATCCGGCTCCTCCAGTACGTACGCGTGCCCCGCGCCGTGAAGCGGCGAATCTCGCGTCGCGCTCTCTTTGCCCGGGACGGCTGGAAGTGCGTCTACTGCGGTACCGCGGGCGGGCGGCTGACGCTCGACCATGTGATCCCGCGTTCGAAGGGCGGCGATTCCGTCTGGGAGAACGTTGTCACTGCGTGCGCGCCGTGCAATCTCCGTAAGGGCGATCGACTGCTCGAGGAGATCTCGATGACGCTGCCGCGGCAACCGCGCGCTCCGGCGCCCGTGCTCTTTATCCGCCTCGCAGCGCAGAGGGTGCCCGAGAGCTGGCGGCAATACCTGCCCTCGCTCGATCAGTTCGAGCACGCAGCGGCGTAGAGGCTCGATGCGCATTAGAAGCACGTCTGGATGCGGCCCTGCACACGGCGGATCGCGTCCGCCGAGAACGACATCAAGGCAACCAGCCTTGACGCCGTCCTCGTCGAACACGCTCCTTGGTGCAGAACCACCCCAGCCGCACTCCAAATACACATCAAGCCTCTTGGGGCGAGACCTGTCCTGCCCGCAGTCCCCGGGAATCGCTCCTAGACGGTCCGCGCCGCGGCCCCGCCCTCGTGATCGGCGCGGTACGAACCGAACACGCGCAGCTGCGCTGTCAGATCGCGCATCTCCTTCAGCGTCACCGAGATCTCCGGGTCGAGCGGGTGGCCGCCGAGCACGGCGTCGAAGCGGTAGCTGAACGGACGTGAGGGGATCGGCCTCGAGACCAGCAGGTTGAGGTCGATGCCATGACGGGACAGTGGTTCGAGCGCGTGGAAGAGTGCGCCGGGGCGGTGATCGGTCGTGAACGAGAAGGCCGTTCGCCACTGTCCGTCGCGGCGGTCGAGACGCGTGTAGGGAGCAACCGAGACGAAGCGCGTGTACGCCTCGGGATGGTCGCCGACGTTGCCGTCGATAATCGTCAACCCGTTGATCCGAGCCGCCCGGTCGCTCGCAATCGCGACCACCGTGGGATCCGCCATTCCGGCCACGATCGAGGCTGCGTCGCCCGTTGTCGGTGCCGCAACCGCGATCGCGTTCGGTAGAGATGCCAGCAGCCTCCGGCACTGGTCGAGGGCGACGGGGTGGCTGTGGATCTCGCGGATGTCGGCGAGCTCGACGATGCCCGGCCCGACGAGGCAGTGGTTGACCGGGATGATCGCTTCCGCCACGATCGACAACGGTGACTCGTAGAGGAGGTCGTGTGTCTCGGCGACGGGCCCGACGAGCGAGCTCTCGATCGGGAGGACGCCGTACGGGACGCGTCCCGCGGCGACTGCGTCGATTACGTCCGAGAACGTCGGCAGCGGAACGAGGCGTGCTGCCGGGAAGAGTCGGTCGCACGCGGCCGCTGAGTGGGCGCCTTCGCGGCCGGGATAGGCGACGGTCAATTCGATGGAGGCCATGGTGGAGGGAGCGCCTTTCGCTGGAGATCGGTTCGCCGGGGAAGAGGGAGCTAGACGGCGCGAGGCAAGGGTCGGAGGCGCCGGCTAGCCCGTAAAGGCGAAGCCGAATGGCGCGCGGAGAAAGAGGCGGGTAGGCGCGCGACGCATCGTGATCACAGGGTACGGGCAGAATCGAGCGCGCGCAACACCGCGTCACCGACGTCGCTCGTGGTGCTCATGCCGCCGAGATCGGGCGTTGGTGCGCTCTGCAGCGCCGCGTCGACAGCGCTCTCGAGCGCTGCTGCATCGTCGGCGCGGCCGAGGCTGTGATCGAGGAGCAGTGCCACCGAACGCAGCATTGCTGCCGGGTTCGCGATGCCGCGTCCGGCGATCTGTGGTGCGGACCCGTGGACGGGTTCGAAGAGCCCGGGCCCGTCGTCGCCGAGCGAGGCGGAAGCAGCCAGGCCGAGCCCTCCCGTCACGGCCGCCGCGACGTCGGAGAGGATGTCGCCGAAGGTGTTCTCCGTCACGACCGTGTCGATCGTCTCTGGTGCCTGGACGATAGTCATGGCGAACGAGTCGACGAGCGCGTGGTCGAGCGCGACGTCGGGGTAGAGGCCGGCCCCCATCTGCGTGACGACGTCGCGCCACAATCGGGAGGTGTGCATGACGTTGACCTTGTCGACCGAGGTCAGGCGTCCCCCGCGCGCCTCCGCGATCTCGAATCCGCGCCGGGCGATTCGCTCCACCTCGGGACGCGAGTACTCACAGGTGTCGAACCACGTTCCGTCCTCCCGGATTCCCTTTTCGCCGAAGTAGAGGCCACCGACGAGCTCGCGGACGATCATGATGTCGATTCCGTCGGCTCGGGCTGGCCGCAGGTTTGCGTACACCCCGAGCTCCTTACGGAGGGCGAGGAGACCCTGTTCGGGCCGTACTGGCTTGCCTTCGAGCTCCGGAAGGCCGACGGCGGCAAGGAGAACGGCGTCCGCTGCACGGCAGGCCGCGAGCGTCTCCTCGGGCAGCGGGGTTCCCTGGGCGAGGATCGCGTTGCCACCGAAGGGATGCTCCGAGTAGTCGATACCGAAGGCTTCGAGCACGCGCACCGCCTGAGCCGTGACCTCCGGCCCGATCCCGTCGCCCGGGAGAACCGCGACGTGCATCACGCTATCCCGTGGACACGCTCGTACGCCGCGATCTCGTCCTCGTGCCGGAGTGTCTGCGCGATCTCGTCGAGCCCGTGCAGAAGCCACGTCCGCGTCGGCTGGTCGAGCTCGAACGCCCCCGTCCGACCCTGTGGATCCGTGATGGTGCAGTGCTCCAGGTCGACGCTCATCTCGGCGCCCTCGACCGGGTCGACGAGTCCGATCAGCCGCTTCACCTCCGCGGGTGGCAGCCCGATCGTGACGAGCCCGATCTTGGAGGCGTTCGTCCGGAAGATGTCACCGAACGAGGATGCGATTACGACGTCGAACCCGTAGTCCTGCAACGCCCAGGCAGCGTGCTCGCGTGACGAGCCGCACCCGAAGTTTCGTCCGGTGAGGAGAATCGACGCTCCGGCGAACGCGGGGTCGTTCAGCTCGAAGCCGGGCCGAGGCAAACCATTCTCGTCGATCCGCCAGTCGTAAAACAGGAACTCGCCGTAGCCGGTGCGCTCGATCCGCTTGAGGAACGGCTTGGGGATGATCTGGTCAGTGTCGATGTCCGGCCGGTCGATAACCGCGACCCGGCCCGTGGTCGACGTGAACGCCTTCACGCGGCGACCTCGGGTTGCCTGATATCGACGAAGTGGCCGTGGATAGCCGCGGCCGCCGCCATCGCGGGGCTGACGAGGTGGGTGCGGCTGCCGACACCCTGCCGTCCCTCGAAGTTGCGGTTCGAGGTGGACGCGCAACGCTCACCCGCCGGCACGAAGTCAGGATTCATCGCGAGGCACATGGAGCAGCCGGCGAGGCGCCACTCGAAGCCGGCGTCGAGGAAGATGCGATCCAGGCCCTCCGCCTCCGCCTGGCGCCGCACCTTCGCAGAGCCGGGGACGACGAGCGCCGTCACCCCGGTATCCACCTTCCGGCCGGCGACGACCGCAGCCGCAGCGCGGAGATCCTCGATCCGGGAATTGGTGCAGGAGCCGATGAAGACGTGGTCGATGGAGATGTCCTCGATGCGCTCGCCCGGCCGGAGGCCCATGTACTCGAGCGCGCGCGACACGGCGGCACGGTCGTCGGGATCGGAGAAGTCGTCGGGGTCGGGCACGGCGCCGGTGACCGGGACGACCATTCCCGGGTTGGTGCCCCACGTCACCTGAGGGGCGAGATCGTCCACCGCAACGGTGACGTGTGTGTCGTACCTCGCTCCCGGATCGGAGCTGAGCGATCGCCAGTGATCGAGCGCGCTCTCCCATTCGGCTCCTCGCGGTGCCTTTGGGCGACCCTCCAGGAATGAGAACGTCGTGTCGTCGGGGCCGATCATCCCAGCGCGGGCGCCGAGCTCGATCGACATGTTGCAGATCGTCAGCCTGCCCTCGATCGAGAGCGCGCGCACCGCTTCCCCGGCGTACTCGACGACGTGGCCCCTGCCGCCTCCCACGCCCACCTGGCCGATTGCGCCGAGGATCATGTCCTTCGGCGTGACGCCGTGCGGAAGCTTCCCGGTGAACTCGATCAACATCGTCCGGGGCCGCTGCTGCGCCAGCGTCTGCGTCGCGAGCACATGCTCGACCTCCGTCGTCCCGATGCCGACGGCGAATGCACCAAGGGCCCCGTGGGTGGACGTGTGCGAGTCCCCACAGACGATCGTCTTGCCGGGCTGGGTGAGGCCGAGCTCGGGGCCGATGACGTGGACGATGCCCTCGCTGCCCGTTCCCGTCGAATGCAGCTCGATGTCGAACTCCGCGCAGTTGGCCCGGAGCGCCTCGAGCTGTTTCTTCGCCATCTCGTCCTTGATGCGGCCGGGCAGGGTCGGGACGGCGTGATCCATCGTCGCGACGGTGAGCTCGGGCCTGCGGACGCGACGGCCCTCCAGTCGAAGCCCCTCGAAGGCCTGTGGCGAGGTGACCTCGTGCACGAGGTGCATGTCGATGTAGAGGAGGGCGACGCCGTCCTCGTCCACGCGGACGACGTGCTCGTCCCACACCTTCTCGAACAGGGTTCTGCTCATGTCGACAAGGCTACCGAGGAGGGCCTGCCAACCGCGAGCATGCCATCCAAGAACGCGTCTGCGTCGGCTTCGATCATGATCGGATCGTAGGTGTCGGAGACGGGGCCGGGCGTCTTCAATCCGTCGCCGGTGACGAGAAGCACGACCCGTGCCCTCGATCCGATCTGTCCGGCCGCAATCGCTGCCTTCAGCGCCCCGAGTGTGACGCCGGTCGCTGTTTCACCGAAGACGCCTGTCGTTGTCGCGAGATGTGCCATGTTGGCGCCGATCTCGTCCTCGGCGATCGTGTGAATTGCGCCACCCGTGGCTCGTGCTGTGGCGACCGCGAAGTCACCGTCGGCCGGGTTGCCGATTGCGAGTGAGCGGGCGATGCTCGCGGGTCGCACGGGCACCACGCGCGCCCCTTCTCGGTAAGCGGTCGCGACGGGTTCACAGCCTGCCGCCTGGCCTCCGAAGAGGGCCGGCGTGGGGCCGTCGACGAGTCCGAGTGTCGCGAGCTCTCCGAATCCCTGGCCAACCTTGTGGTAGAGGGCTCCCGACGCGATCGGAATCGCAACTGCATCGGGGGTCTCCCAGCCGAGCTGCTCCGCGATCTCGTAGGCGAGCGTCTTCGAGCCCTCGGCGTAGTACGAGCGAAGGTTGACGTTGACGAATCCCCAGGGCAGCTCGAACGACAGCTCGACCGTGAGGCGCGAGCAGTGGTCGTACGTGCCGGCAACGGCGTAGATGCGTGGGCCGTACACCGCAGCGGCAGCGAGCTTTTCCGGCTCGAGATCGCTCGGGACAAAGACCGCCGCCTCGAAGCCCTCGGCTGCCGCCCGTGCAGCAACGGCCCCTGCGAGGTTGCCGGTCGACGAGCAGGAGAGCGTGTCCAGTCCGAGCTCCTGCGCCTTGCGGGCGGCCACCGCGACCACGCGATCCTTGAACGAGTGGGTCGGGTTGGCCGTGTCGAGCTTGAGCCAGAGCTCACCGATGCCGAGCTCCTCGGCGAGCCGGGGGGCCGGAACGAGCGGTGTCATCCCTGGCGCGAGTTGCGCATTCGCAGGTGCGCTTACAGGGAGCAGATCGGCGTAGCGCCAGATCGAGTGCGGCCCGGCCTCGATCGAGGCGCGACTGACCCGACTGCGGAGCGCGTCCCAGTCGTAGGTCGGATCGAGAGGGCCGAAGCAGCGGGAACATGTTCCGGTCGCCTCGAGCGCGTGCTCGGTCGCGCAGATGCGGCAGGATAGGGAAACAGCGGGCATGGAATAGAACCTCCTGGTCGTCGCTCGACATCCGTCCGGGATTGGCACCGTCGCCCGATATGTGGGGCAGGTTGCCGAGGCTTCGCAGGGCCGGTCCCTCAGCCTCTCTTGATGCGGAGCGGCAAGGAGCCCGCGCCGGGCTGCATTCTAGCGAACGGGCCGACCGAGGCGGCGGCCCGTCGATGGAGCGACGTCTCGCAGGCCAAGGATCGCGACTGCATGGCCGCTCGCGTCGACGATCGGCAAATGGTGGATGCCGTGCTCGGCCATCCGCGTGGCCGCGACCTCCTTGCTTTGCTCCGCGCGGATCGTGAAGGGGTGTGCCGTCATCCAGGAGCGGACACGCGCCTCGCTCGGATGAACACGGCTGGCGAAGGCGCCGAGCAGGTCGCGCGTGGTGATGATGCCAATCGTCTTCCCGTACTCGGCCACGACCGCGGCTCCGAGGTCGAGCGCGCACATTCTCTCGGTGACTTCGCCGAGCGTGTGCTCGGGAGCGACGACGAGGAGCGGCGGAGTACGCAGGTTGCCGACGGCGTCCGCGGTCACCGTCCCGAGAGTGAGCAGCGCACCCGCGCGGGCAAGGAGCGTCCCGAGGTCGTAGCGCCGCAGTTCGGCCGACCGAAACGGTGCGGCGACCAAAAGTGGCCGGTAGAAGAACTGTGGTTCGGGCGCCACGACCTCGACGCCGACGCGCGGGCCTGCGAGCGCCTGGAGCGCGAGCGTGGCCTCGAGGGCGGCGACGCCTCCCCCGACGATCACGACACGGGCCTCTGCTCGGTCACGAGTTCCTGCCTGTTTTCGTCGTTGACGGGTGGCATCGGGGAACGAACCGACCGGTCTTGCGGCCAACTACGGAATTGGCCAGCAGGGCCACGCACGAACTCCCCGGTATGCGGTGGCGAGGAGGGCGC
>JANOFZ010000480.1:0-3212 GCA_031413935.1 Thermoleophilia bacterium
CACCTTCGTCCGCACCCCTCAGGTCGAGAGCATGCTTGCCGACAAGGTGTTCTACGAGAAGCTGATCGCCCGGATCCCGCTCGGCCGAATCGCGGAGCCCGATGACCTCATCGGCGCCATGCTCTTCTTCTGCTCCGACGCATCCTCCTTCGTCACGGGACAGATTCTCACGCTCGACGGTGGGCTCACCGCCACCCAGTGAGCGGCTGGACATCCGCACGGGCGCGGAGGCTCGACGAGATCGCAGGCCCCGACGGGATCATCGTCGGGGCCGCCGTCGACCATCGCGACTCTCTGCGCACGGCGCTGTCACGCAAGAGACTTCCCTCGCCCTCCGACGACGCGCTGTCGCAGCTGAAGGTCAGGATCGCCCGGGCCCTCTCCCCCGCCTCCACGGTCTTCCTCCTCGACGCCGAGTACGGGGCCGCCCAGGCGCTTGCGGCGGGCGCTCTTCCGGGCGATGTCGCGCTCGCGATACCGCTCGAGGCGCAGGGGTACGGCGATGTCGCCGCGAGCCCGCAGACGACGTTCCTCCCCGGCTGGTCGCCGCGCAAGAGCGCTCTGCTCGGTGCAGCAGGCTGCAAGCTTCTCCTTCCCTATAGAACGGACAACCCGGATCAGGCCGACCGGCAGGACGAGGTGGTCCGGGTCGCCGTCGAGGGATGCCGCGCTGCCGGGGTCGCTCTCATTCTCGAGCCGATCGTCTACGGCCAGTCCGACGCGGGTCGCTTCGGCGAGCTCGTGGTCGAGGGTGCCGCCCGCCTGTCACAGCTCGGTCCCGACATCCTCAAGGTGCAGCATCCGGGCTCCGCCGACCGCTGCCGCGCGCTCGATGCCGCGTGTGGCCCCGACGTCCCCTGGGTGCTCCTCGGCGGCGGCGCTTCCGGCGAGGATCTCGAGCGTCAGGTAGCAGAGGCATGCGCTGCGGGCGCGAGCGGATTCATCGTCGGCAGGACACTGTGGGATGTTGCACTCGTCCTCGATCGGAGCGAGGAGGCGGAGCTCCTGGCGACGGTGTCCCTGCCGCTGTTCGAGCGCCTTGGCGCTGTCGCTCGAGAGCATGCGACACCGTGGCGCACGCGCGTCGGTGCGATAGCGGCGCCACCTGCGGGTCGACTGCTCTGAGCTAGCCGAGCAGCGCCTCGACTTCCGCGGCCGTCGGCATGTCGTCGGCACACCCGAGGCGAGACGCCACGAGCGCCCCCGCTCCGTTCGCGAACCGCAGAGTCCGCTCGAGCGGCCACTCTGCGAGAAGCCCGTGGCAGAGGGCGCCGCCAAAGGCATCCCCCGCACCGAGCCCGTTGACCACCTCGACCGGAATGGGAGGCAGGACGATCTCCTCCTCCTGCGTCGCCCCCAGAACCCCGTCCGGGCCGAGTTTCACGATCGCGAGCTCGACGCCTAGATCGAGGAGCGCCCGAGCGGTGTCGGATGCCGACCGGTCGCCAACGAGGGGAATCGCCTCGGTGCGGCCGCCGACGACGACCGTTGCGCGCTCGACAGCCATCCGGCCGAGTCGTCCCGGCTCCGTCTCGCTCGACCAGAACATCGGCCGGTAATCGAGATCGTGCACCGTGATCGACCTGCCCTTCCGCGCGTCGAGCGCCGCCAGAGTCGCGGTGCGACTGGGCTCCTCCGAGAGGCCGGTCCCGGTCGTCCAGAAGAGCGGTACGTGCGCGATCTCCTCGAGATCGAGCTCGTCGCTCGCGATTGTCATGTCGGGGGCCATCGGCTCGCGATAGAACAGGAGCGGGAAGTTGTCGGGCGGGAAGATCTCGCAGAAGACAACAGGCGTTCGCAGCGTCGGATGGGTCCCGACCCGGGAGGCATCGACGCCGAACTCCCGCAACGCCTGCCGGACGTAGGGGCCGAAGGGATCATCTCCGACCTTCGTGATCACTCCACTCGAGCGACCGTATCTCGCAGCTGCGACCGCGACATTCGTGGCCGTCCCGCCCAGCATCTTGCGGAACGTCCGCACCTCGGCGAGCGAGACGCGCAGTTGCTCGGGGTACAGGTCCACGCCGACCCGCCCCATCGTCAGAACCTGAAGGCCGGAGCCCCCGGCCGCGTCTGCGGCCGGAGGCTCGTCGGAGTAGGCGCGCAACGAGCTCAGCGGAGCGGCATGAGGTGGGTGAGCGGCTCGTCGTCGGGGAGCTGATCCCAGGCGAGGCCCTCGTCCTGCGCAGCGATGTAGCGCGGCTCGATCCCGAGCTCCTGCAGCACGATGTTGCGCGCCTGCGGGATGGCGCTCGCCTTGTAGAACGCGAGGTGCCGGTTGAAGCCCTGCCGACCGAAGCCACAGTCGGTCGAGAGGATCAGCTTGTCGGCCGGGATGACCTCGAGCGCTCGGCGCACTCGATCGGCGACGACGTCGGGGAAGTCGGCCTGGAGCGTGCGGTGGCTGACGACGCCGACCGCGACCTTCTTCTTCAACGAATCCTTGTACGGCTTGAAGAGCGATATCTCCTTAAGGTCGTTCTCGGTCGCCTCGACCGTCCAGACGTCGCCCTTGAGCCGCTCGAGATAGATCTCGACCGAGTTCGCGTACGACTCGTCGGTGAACACCTTCTGCATGTTCGGGTTGCCCCAGCACGTGTGAATCCAGACCTCGACGTCGTCGAGCCCCTCTATCTCCCGGTTGAAGCAGTCGACCAGGAAGTCGAGCAGCTTCGTCTCCTTCGGGTAGTAGCAGGCCATGAAGTGGAGAGTCGGCTCCTCGATCTGGATCACCTTGCAGCCTGAGGCCGCAAGCTGCCGAAGCTCGAGGTTCATCGCCTCGGCCATGTCCCAGGTCACCTGCATCTTGTCGTCGAGGTCATAGTGATCGGTGTGACTGTCGAGGAAGAACGCGAGCACTTGCGCAGAGCACGAACCGAACTTGATCTGCTTCCCCGACGCAGCGCTCTGCTGCCCGATCCGCCAGATCTTCGCGTACTCGAGCGGGTTCTTCGGATCGTGCTCCACCTTGCCCGTGACCCTCGGCCAGCGCCACGTCTTGTAGATCGAGTCGAGCATCGTGCCCACCGGATAGGCGAGCAGCGGTGAACGGGTGTTCCGCGTCTGCAACTCCTCGTGCTCGAGACCCTTCCAACGCTGCAGCGGATAGTGATGCCACGAGCGTCCGGCGACGTCCTCGTCGAGGTGGTAGTCACCCGTCGTCAGGATGTCCAGCCCGGCCCGCTCCTGGTCGGAGATGACCTGAGCATGCG
>JANOFZ010000481.1:0-1526 GCA_031413935.1 Thermoleophilia bacterium
CGGGCATGCCGGTGCGCTTCGAGGTGGCAACCGGCGGCGTTCGGATCGAGGGCGCGCTCGTCGGATGCGACCCTGCGACCGGTCGGGCCGAAGCGATCAGTCCGGTGCGGGTTCCCTGGCCCTGAACCTAACCTGAACGACGAGAACCGCGAACAGTGCTACCAGCACGAGATCGCGACCCAGGACGAGCCATGACGCGGTTGGGTCGAACTGCTTCACGAGCTCCCAGTAGGTACGGGGGAACCACATTCGCGTCAAGGCACAGGCGATCAGGAGCAGAGTCGACGCGACTGTTCCGCGGAGGCCGGGCACGATCACCACGATCGCGAGCAGCCAGACGAGAAACTGGGGCGACAGGACCTTGCCGAAGGCGACGAAGGCGACGGCGGCCGCTGCGCCGTAGCGCACGAACCGAGCGGCCGCTTCCGTATCGCCGCGTGCGTACCGCACCCAGACGGACACAAGCGCAGCGACGCCGACGACCGTCGTAGTGCCGGAAGCCACTCCGGCGACGGCCCCCGTGAGGTTCTGTGACCCTGAACTGGAGGTCCAATCGAGTGGCATACCCGCTGCGTTGTGGAGAGCAAGCAAAACGCTCGATCCGAGGCTCTCAATCTGCAGCGGCCGACCGAGCTGTCGCCAGACGCTGCGGGCAACACCATCGGGTGCGACGAGGGCGAAGGGGAGATACACGACGATCACGACGACGATTGTCAGAGCGATGGTGCGGAATGCCGCCTCGCGGCCATCCCGCTTCCAGGTCCGGACGGCGAGGAGAGGAAGGAGAACGGCGGGGTAGATCTTCGTCGCGATGGCCAGGCCCAGCAGAATCGGCCCGAGCGTCAGACGTCGATGAAGGATCGCGCACACGGCAGCGAGGGTGAGGGCAGCGGCGTACAGGTCGAATCGCGTCAGGACGAACGACCCGAGCAGAGCGACCCCGACAAGAAATGCGCCGACGGAGAAGACGACTCGGCCCGTGGAAGCGCGCAACGCCTGGAGCGAGATCGCGATCAGGGCAGAGATGGCTGCTAGCCCAACCGTCATCAGCACCTCGAACACTGTTTCGTAGCGATCGTTCGCCGAAGAGATCAGCGCCGGCAGGACGAACGGGATCAGGGCCCCGGGGGGGTACTCCAACACGAAGTCCCGATACGGGACGTCGCCGGAGGCGATTCGCTCACCATAGCGTTCGTAGACGAGCGTGTCCGAGATCCCCGGGTCGCCCACGAGGCCGGACATCAGCAGGAGGCCGGTGCCGAGGCCGAATGCTGCCGCGAGCGTTGTCAAGAGCGCGGTGCGGGCCGTCATGACCCTGTCTCCAGAACGGCGGGTCGTGCCGGCGCCAGCAAGAGCGCGACCAGGACGAACGGCAGGAACCACGAAATGTAGAGATAGGACCAGTGGGTGAGCGTGAGCTCGAAGCCGATCAGTACCGCGGCGCTCAGCGCCGCGAGCTCGAGCGGGCCCTTGCGCTGCGGGATCACCGCGACGACGCCGGCGAGCGCGAGCACGCCGACCTGGAG
>JANOFZ010000482.1:0-16882 GCA_031413935.1 Thermoleophilia bacterium
CGTGCCACCCGGCTACGCCGCGCCGCACCCCGCGTTCACCAACCCCTAATGCGGCGCGCCCGGGATCAGATCCGGGTGTAGGACACCGATATACGGGAGATTCCGGTACCTCTCGGCGAAATCGAGGCCGTAGCCGATCACTAACCTGTTGGGGATCTCGAAGCCCACATACCGCACCGGAACATCGATCTCGCGCCGCTCGGGCTTTGTCAGGAGCGTGCAGACCTCGAGCGAGGCGGGCTTGCGCGCCTGGAGATTCCGCATCAGGTACGACAGCGTCAGCCCGGAGTCGATGATGTCCTCGACGACGATCACATCGCGGCCCGCGATGTTGATGTCGAGATCCTTGAGGATGCGGACGACGCCCGAGGAATCGGTCGCCGCGCCGTAGCTCGAAATCGCCATGAAGTCGATCTCGCAGGGGATCGAGAGCTGTCGCATCAGGTCAGCCATGAAGAAGACGGCACCCTTGAGCACGCCGACGAGCAGCAGGTCACGCCCCTCGTAGTCAGCCGAGATCTCGTTTCCGAGGGCGGCGACGCGCCCCTTGACCGACGCCTCGTCGATCAGGATCTCGCCGACACCGTGACTCACTTGACTCACCCGTTCCTCCTTGCTTCGACGGCGCCTTCCCAGCCCGGCGCCACCGCGATCCCGGGGACGGCGACGACCTCGTCACCGCAGACGACGACGGGCCACGTCTCCCGTTCTGCCCTCGGCACTTTCGCATCCACGAGGAGATCCTGCACTTTCTTGCGGCGCCCTGCCAGATGATCCCCCGGGCGGCGTGTTCGCACCTCGAGGTCGCCTCTTTCGGCCTCGAGCGTCCAGGGGCCCCATTTCACCGTGCCCTCGAGCCGTAGCGTGTCGTACTCGCGAACGGCGCGAACGCCGTTTCCGAGGTCGGCCGAGCGTGAGCCGGCCCGCGACGAGAGAAGGTCGACGAGCGAGGCCTCGAGCGCCCGCGGGAGCGATGGGCGCTCCTCCCCCAGGGCACGGAGGTTCGCCTCGGCGCCGGGATGGAGGCGGCGGAGGAGCGGCAGGATCTCCTCGCGGATCAACCCTCGGGCCGTGTCCGCGTTCGTGGCATCGATGCGCACGCGAAGCCCGTGCTCCTCGCAATATGCTGCGGCCTCCTCGCGTGTCACATCGAGCAGGGGCCGCACGACGCCGTCCTCACGCCGCACCTTGATCCCGCGCGTCGAACCACTCGAGACGACCCTGTAGAGCACGGTCTCGGCCTGATCCGTCGCGGTGTGCCCCGTTGCGCGCAGGCCGCAGTCCTCGGTGGCGGCGTAGCGGAGATCGCGCATCGCAGCCTCGGTCGCAGCGGACTCGACGCGGATCACACGTGCGCCCATCGTCGTCGCACAGTGCTCGGCATCGGCATCGGCATCGACACCCCGCACGCCGTGATGAACGTGCACGGTGGTGACGTCATAGCCGAGTGCCCAGAGCGCATGCCAGAGGCATGTCGAGTCGGCTCCGCCGGAGACGAGGCAGGTCACTGCCCCCCCGGAAGGGACGAGATCGTGCGCGCGGATAAACGCCTCGATCCGGGAGGTCAGCGGTAGAGCCACGTCCCTAGTGTGACGGACGGGGCGGAGAGGTACGCAAAGGAGGGGTTCCCGATGTGTCTCGTGGTTCGTCAGGCGTCCAGAGGGTGCCTGGCCCGAAGGCCGGGAAAGCGGGTGAAGTCTCGGTCGTCGGTGATCCAGTCACTGCCCGACTCGATTGCCAGAGCGGCGAGATACGCGTCCGGCACGAGGTTTCCCGTTGCTTTCACCGACGCGCAGAGTTGTCGGAACAGATCGAAGTGACGCTCCCCGGGCGCAATCACGACGCTGTTTTCATGGTCACGTAGCGACTCGACATACTCCAGAGCGTTCTCGACCGGCGTCGGTTCCGCGAAGATCCGGGGATGCGTCACGATCCGGACGACCCCGCTCAGAACGAGCTCCGAGACCCCGAATGGAGAAGCGGCCCCGATGCTGGTCTCGAGCCATTCCCGGTACTCGGCATGACGGAGGGCGTCGGCGCGAAAGGCGTAGACAAGGACATTGACGTCCGGGAGAATCAGTGCTGGATGCCTTCCATCAGATCGAGCAGGGCGGCGCTGTCGGAGAGGTCGACACCTGGCTGGAGCCCGCTGTGTCGAGCCGGACGGAACACGGGGATCGAGCGCTCGGAGCGAGAGCGCGATCGCTGGAGCGACGCCCGCAGCGCATCCTCGATGACCGCGGTGAGCGTACGCCCGGTCTGCGCGGCGTGCGTCTTTGCGTCGCGAAGTAACGCATCATCGAGTCGAATCGTCGTCCTCATACACCAAAGTGTATGTCTTTGTCATCAATATGTCAAGCGTCTCGAGCGAGGCGTTCCCGTGCGTGACGCGGGCGTTGAGCGCACCTTGAGCGCGTCATCCACGTGCGGGCGCGAACGGGTCGAGCACCCGGGGGCCGCCGAACTTGAGGTAGTCCCGGTCGTGAGTCCAGATCCCCTCGACGCCGTGCGGCTACGAGTTCTTCGGCTTCAACGTCGACGCGTCCGCGACCTGATCTGCGGGTGGCAGATCGAGCTCGAGCGGCGTGCCGTAGTCATACAACTCGACGACGAACGACGCCTGCATCGACTCGTCAGAGCCAGGCATCTTCGCGTCGAGCTCGATCGCGAGCTTCCTGATCCGATTGTCGGCGTCGATCCACACGTCGAGTGGCAGCTCTGTGAGCCCCGCCTGACGGGCGGCCTCGTCGACGCCGCCGAGAGTCTCGCGCTGATCGGCCGGAACGAGCTCGGTGAGCTTCGCAGGATCGAGCGTCGCGCGGTAGTGGCTCGTCGGGGCACCGCGCACCTCCTCGCTCCCCACCGCCTCGATCGAGCCCGAGACCGCCTTCAGGAAGCCGAAGACATCGCGCGGATCCATACCGCTCAGCGAGCCGAACTGGTCGAGACCCGACGTGTCCGTCTTCGAGAATTCCTGAGCGTTGCCCTTGACCCACGTCTTGCCGTCGGGCAGCTCCTTCGCGATCAGCGGGAACTGCAGGTAGACCACATCGCCGTCCATGACCGCCTGGAGTTTCCAGTCGCTCGAGTCGCCGAGGTCACCGGTGACCGTTCCTCCGAGACTCGAGCCGACCTGCTTCATCAGCTCGGCGAGCGACGAGAGGTCGATCGTCATCTGCGAGCGCTTCGCCGGCGTATCGAAGCCTCCCTCGGCAGAGAACGACAGAGCCTCATCCGCGCCCGGAAGGCTCATCTCGAACGTCAGTGCGAACTTCGCCGTGTCGGTCGCCGCGCTCGTGTTCGCGACCTGGGTCAGGCTCGAGAGCTCAGGGATTGTCCCCGCCGAGCCGCCGCAACCCGAAGCCACGAGGCCGAGCGCAGCAACGATGGCCGCAAGAGGGATGAAGAGGCGCCGCACGATCATGCCAGGATACCCATCGACAGGGAGCCTGCCCCCCTCATCCACCAAACGGGGTATCGGCGAACCGTGGCGCCTCCGCCCAGCCCCGGAGCGTCTCGGCCGCGAGGCTCACCGCATCGCGACCGAGCCGGAACGGGGTCGCGTGCGGGACCTGCTCGAGACGGGCCGCCGGAAATCTCCCGTCCGAGGCATCGAGCACGTATCGGATCGGCAAGGCATGACTGACGACGAGCAGCGTCTCCTCCGGTCGTGCGAGCAGCGCCGTAAGGGCGTCGGCGAAGCGGAGAGCGGCCGCCACCCGACTCTCGCCGCCACCCGGACAGGGAGCACCGGGCTCGTGTTCCCAGGCCCATTGGCGGTACGCGGCGAGGGTTCCCCCATCGAAGGAGCCGAAGCCGATCTCGTCGAGAAGCGGCTCGACGAGCCTCGGGACATCGCGCCCTGAGAGCGCGAGATCGAGCGTCTGCTCGGTACGCAGGAGCCTTGAGCTGAAGCCAACGTCGATCGGATCCGAGGCCACGAGCACACGGAGATGTCGCGCCTCCTCCCTACCGCCGTCGGAAAGCCCCCCGCCCGGAGGGGTCGAGCTGACGACCTCTCCCGCGTTCGACTCGGCGTGCGCGTGCCGCGCGAGGATGAGCGTGTTCACAGCAGCACCGAGCGGTAGTCCAGCACGTGCTTCATGCCGACCGCCTCGTAGAGCCCTATGGCAACCGCGTTCTCGGCTCTGACGAACAGACAGACGGTTGGTGTCCGCGCGAGCAGGAGCCGGATCAGGTCGCGAAGGGCTCGGCCTGCATAGCCCTGCCCCCGGGCGGGAGGGTCCGTCCACACCTGCTGCAGCTGGACGGCGGTCTCCGTCCATGCCGATGCCTCGGCCTTGAACCTGATCACGCCGTCCTCCACCCACAGCCACGAGCGACCCTCCTCGATCTGGGCTCGCGTACGCCAGCGGAAGCCGCTCGGATCGCGGCGCAACGGATCGATCGCGATCTCCTCGAGATGCGCGGCCGCACACGCGGGGACGAGAAGGTCGAGATCGGTGGCCACCGCAGGTCTGAGGCCCGTCCTCCCGTCCTCCACCATCTCGCTGATCGCGTAGACGGGCTGTCCCGGCCGATCGAGCCTCGGGCGCGACAACTTCTTGCGCGCCGCCTCCCAGAGGTCGGTCACTGCACCGGACTCGCCGATCAGCATCCGCGCACCCGACCTCGCCGCGAGGCCCGCGAAGGCATCACACCCGAGCCCTGAGGGCACGAGGTTGCTGCCGAGATGGCAGAGCGCCGTGAGCTCGCCCTCCTTGTCCCCGAGCGCGGCAAACCGTCCCTGGCGCCGCCGGGCGACATCTTCGAGGAAGACGCGCTCGATCGGCGCGGCCGCGCAGAAGCGCAGGATCTGCTCCGTCGTCGGCTCGATCACACGGGAACCCACGGGCGCACTCTATTTCGGGGACGAGGGGAGCTGCGCGGGTAGGCTTGCGCGCATGCCAATTCACGTTCGAGCCAACCCCGGCGACTACGCCGACGCCTGCCTTCTCCCCGGCGACCCGCTGCGAGCGAAGTACATCGCCGAAACCTTCCTCTCCGACGTCGTGCAACGAAACGACGAGCGGGGAATGCTCGGGTTCACCGGAACCTTCAACGGCAAGCCCGTCTCCGTGCAGTCGAGCGGTATGGGCTGCCCCTCAGCAGCAATCGTGATCGAAGAGCTCGTGCAGCTCGGCGTCGAGAAGATCATGCGCGTCGGCACGTGCGGTGGGCTCCAGGCCGATCTGGCGATTGGCGACCTCATCGTCGCGCTCTCTGCGACCGCTGCCGATTCGACCGCATCGCACTACGTGCTTGGCGAGCCGCATGCACCGACCGCGGACTTCGCGCTCGTCCACGAGGCTGTTCACCAGGCGAAGCACCTCGGCAAGCCGGTGCGGGTCGGGCCGATCGTCTCGAGCGACATCTTCTACAACCCTGATCCGGATATGGCCGGGCGCTGGTCCGACCGTGGCATCCTTGCCGTCGAGATGGAGGCCGCTGTGCTGTTCACGCTCGGTGCCCTGCGGAAGATCCAGGTCGGCTGCATGCTGATCGTCAGCGACGTGATCGTCGAGGGCGAGTTCCTGCGGATCAGCGACGACGACATGCGTGCGGCGGTCGACGAGATGACCGAGCTGGCCCTCCACACCGTTACCGCGTCGATCTGATCGCGGCGCGCCCGAAGGAGCCGATGAGCGAGACCGTCTTCCTCGTCAACCCGGCAGCGGCCAACGGCGCCACCGGGCGTCGTTGGCCCGAGTACGCCCATCAGGCGGCCGGCGTCGGCCTCGAAGGCGATGCGCTGATCAGCGAGCACCGTGGTCATCTCGCTGTTCTCGCCCGGGAGGCCGCGACTCGTGGCGCGCGTCTACTCGTCGTCGTCGGCGGCGACGGTGCGCTCCACGAGGTCGTCAACGGGCTCTCGGAAATCGACGATCCGCCCGTCCTCGCTCTGATCCCGAGTGGTACGGGTGGCGACTTCGTCCGCACGTTCGGGATACCGAACGACGTCGCAGCAGCGGCGCGGATCGCGCTCGAGGGGGAGACGCGGACGGTCGACCTCGGCCGCGTCACCTACCGCGCCTGGGACGGTACCGAGGCGACCTCGGTCTTTGCCAACGTTGCGAGCGCCGGGATGAGCGGTGCGATCGCCCAGCGCGCGAACGACACGTCGAAGGCGCTCGGTGCGAAGGCGTCGTACCTCTGGGCGACCCTCGCCGTCTTCCGGAGCTGGTCCGCCGTCGAGACGAAGCTCACGGTCGACGACGAGCGCCGCAGCGGGAGGATGTTCGACGTCGTCGTTGCGAACGGACGGTACTTCGGCGGAGGGATGAAGATGTGCCCTGACGCCGTCGCCGACGACGGGCTCCTCGACATCGTCACGATCGGCGATGTGACGAAGCGCGACCTCGTGATGACGATGCCCAAGATCTACCGCGGCACCCACCTCCCCCACGCGAAGGCCGAAGCGCTCCGCGGCAAGGTCGTTACCGTCGAGACCGTCGAGCCGGTGCCGGTCGAGCTCGATGGCGAGCAGCCCGGCACGACTCCGGCTCGATTCGAAGTACTCGCGGATGCGATGCGCCTTCGTGTCCCGGCGACGGCCTCGGCGCGCGGATGATGGTCGAACCGGCGACGACGATCGTCCAACTCACCGACTGCCATCTCTTCTCCGAGCCCGACGAGGCGTCCCGCGGTATCGAGAAGCGACAGCGTCTCCGTCAGGTGCTCGAGGACATCCGGGGTCGCGACCCTGATTTCGACCTGCTCGTCGTCACAGGCGACACGGCGCACGACGAGGTGCTCGGAACCTACGAGATCTTCCGCGAGGAGCTCGGGGAATGGGTCGAACGACTCAGGATCATTCCCGGAAATCACGATGATCGAGTGTCGCTCCGACGCGTGCTCCCTGACGCGTCGCAGGGAATCGGCGGCCGGGCCGGATTTCAGGTCGACGTGGCAGGCTGGCTTGTCCTCGGGCTCGATTCGCACGTCGCGGACGACGACTCGGGCGAGCTCGGAGCCGAGCAGCTCGAATGGCTGCGGAGCCGACTGGAGACGCAGCCCGAGGTAAACGCCCTCCTGTGCATCCACCATCCGCCAATCGCCGTCGGGAGCGAATGGCTCGACGGGATCAGGCTCCAGGATGCGACGGAGCTCGAGCAGCTCCTCGTTGCGTACCCCCAGGTGCAGCTCATCATCTCGGGGCATGTCCACCAGGAGGCATCCGGTCTCTGCGCCGGCGCTCGCGTGTACACGACACCGGCGGTGGCGCGGCAGTTCCGCCCACGAACCAACGACCTCGAGATCGAGCCGGGGCCGCCCGGATACCGCGTCGTCGAACTGGGCGCCGACGGTGCGTGGTCGACGAGGGTGATCCGCTGTTCCGGGATGTGACCCGAGAGCTTGGCCCGGATCCAGGACCTGGCTCTACTCGGATGCCTTCCGCGCCCGTGTAGCCGCTGACGCCTTCGGCTTCTGGGCCCGCTTGAGCGTTGCTAGCTCCCGCTCGAGCTTCGCGACGCGCTTCTCGAGCTCGTCGATCCCGCGCACCTTCTTTCCGAGCTCGTCGACCCGGATGCGGAGGTCGTTGACCGCCTTGAGCGCCTTCGTCCCACCCGGTAGGTCGGCGAGCTTCGCGATCGTCTGCTCGCCGCGATCGGCAAGACGCGCGATCATGTCGCGGTCTTCCTTTGGAGTCTTCGTCGCTTGTGTCATGACGCAGTCATAGCACCACAACCCCGCCGAGGGAACCCCACCGGTCTATTGTTGCCGTGTGCCCGAGGGATTCCACAGCTCGTACGACGTGCGCGTCCGGTTTGCCGAGACGGATGCACAGGGGATTGCGCACCACGCCTCGTATGTGATCTGGCTCGAGGTCGCACGCGTTGCGTACTGGGCCGAGCACGCCGGCGGCTATCGCTCGATCCAGGAGCAGGGGCTCGAGGCGCTGACGACGGGCCTCACGGTCGACTATCGAGCGGCGGCGGCGTTCGACGACGTCCTGACGGTGTACCTGCGTTGCGTCGATGTACGAGGCGCGCGGTTCCGTTACGAGTACCGGGTCGAGCGGGACGGTGAGCTGATCGCGACGGCCGAGACGTTGCACGCGACCGTCGACGCGGCAAGTCACGCGCCGACGCGAGTGCCGCCGTGGTTCGTCGAGGCGATCGCTAGGGCCGAGGAGGCGTAGCCGGCCCGACGGGGGTCGTGGTCGAGTCGGCCGGCGTGGTCGAAGCGGGAGGCGTTCCACTCTTACCGGCCTTCTTCTTGTCGACTGGCTTGGCGGCAGGCTTCGCGGGCGGCTCCTTCGTTCCGACGCGTACGAGCGACGGCTCGCCGACGTAGAACGACCGCCACGTGTTGTCAAAGAGCAGCTTGTCGTTTGCGTCGTAGACGAGGCGACGGACGGCCGTCTGGCGCGGCGGCGCACCGACCTCGTCGACAAGCCGCTTGCCCTTCGCGAGCGCCGGCTCGTCGGTCTCCTTCACCGGCACCGGACCGGTCTCGACGAGTGGCTCGGTGGTGCTTTCGACACGACGGTTCACGGGTGTCCCGTACAGGTTGACGGTCAGGGAGCCCGCGCCGACGAACGTGCGGAGGAGCAGCCAGTGGCCCGTGTCGTTCGTGAATCGCATGTCGAGGTCGGGGAAGTTGACCGTCGCGTCACGGCCGAGCGGATAGTGGCTGATGTAGAGCGCGTGATTCGCCCGGGCGGCGATCGGCAGGCCGCTCTCGTACGCCGCATTGAAGACGGTCGTCGAGACCTGGCAAACGCCGCCCCCTAGCCCGTTCTGCAGTTCGCCGTTGATGATCACCGGGGCCTCCTGGAAGCCCTTCTCGGCCGTCCGTTCACCGGTCGTCTCGTTGAAAGAGAACGTCCCTCCGGGCGCGATCAATGTCCCGTCGATCAGCTCGGAGACGAGCTGTACGTTGCTCAGGCGCCCGGGCGTCCCGCCGTACGTGGTCGTGTACGAGGAGACCACTCCCGTGATACCCATCGCCTTCGCATCCGCGGTCGTGCGAGCCGGCTCGGCGACCCGGACGACGAGGTTCGCGGTCCGCTGCTCGGCAGAGAACGCGGCCACCGCAATCGCCTTGGCGGTGGCGGGAAGGTCGAGGAGGAGGCCCGGTGCCGAGGGGCGCACGACGATCTTCCCCGTCGCCGTGAGCTGGAACCGCGCATTCTGTGGCTTTCGAGTCACGGTCGCCGAGAGACGCTCCAGGTATTCCTCGGCCCCACGTCCCGTGATAGCGACGTCCGTGTTGCCCGCTACCGGAAGCTCGATGAGGGATGCAATCTTCCACCGAGGTATGCGCCAGCGGGTCTCACCGTAGGCGAGCCGGATCGGACTCGAGAGCGCGATGCGTGCCTTGGCCGCGGCTTCCTCGAGATCGGCCGCATCCACACGGACGGGCGTCGTCGTGAGCGGCAGGACGACCGGCGTTCCTCGGTCGAAGCGCGCAAGCGCCTGGACGATGACCGCAGACGCCGCGACCTGATCGAGCTTCCGGCCCGCCTGACCCTGAACGACCTGCACGCTGAGACCCTTACGAACGAGCTTGGCATCGACGCCGCTGCGGGCGACGGCCTGCGCGATCTGGTCGAGCTTGTAGTTGACGGCAGCGTCGTAGGCTGCCACCGGAGGCGCCGAGTCGATCCCGAAGAACCGCGCCTGGAGCCGCTTGTATCCGCGCACCGGGCCAAACCCCCCGCCGGCGCCCATCGCATCCCCGACAGCCGCTTCCCAGTCAGCGCTGACCCCGAGCTGGGAGGCCGAGAGCGGATACGCCTCGCCTCCTGCGGTGAAGGTGATCGGCACTCGCTCGACCGCCGTGGCGCGTGTGCTGAGCACTCGAACCGCTTCTGCTTGCGAAAGGCCACCGACGCCGACGCCGGCAACGGTCGTTCCGGCGGCCAGCGTCGACCGGGAGCCGGCAAAGGCAAACCCGATCAGGAGCGCGAGCAGCACAATGACGGCCGCAAGAAAAACGGCCCTGCGCAGGGCAATCCGACGAGTGGAATGTCGTTGCCGCGCGCGCGGCTCATAGACAGTCGATTCAGCGCGCACAGAACCGAAGATTCTAGCGAAGGCACGCTCGTGAGTCTTAGAACCTCTTACTGCAACGTTCGACCCGCAATGATCGTTGCAGCAAGCCCCACGTTGGTGCCAGCTGTAAAGTGACCCGTCCCTGACCGAAGCTTTCGGGTGCAACGGTTCCTTACGGGCCACTACGACAGGTAGATCTCCTTGGCGATCACGAGCCTCTGAATCTGCGAAGTACCCTCGTAGATCTGGAACAGCTTCGCGTCGCGCATCAGCTTTTCCACGGGGTACTCCTTCATGTACCCGTAGCCGCCGAACACCTGGACGGCGTCGGTCGTGACCTTCATCGCCGTGTCGGCAGAGAAGAGCTTCGCGAACGAGGAGAACTTGGTCGCCTTCCGGCCTAGCCCCTGATCAATCATCCAGGCCGCCTGCCAGCAGAGGAGGCGGGCCGCCTCGATCTCGGTCGCCATGTCGGCGACGAGGAAGCTCACGCCCTGGTTCATCGCGATCGGAAGACCGAACTGGACACGCTCGCGCGTGTACTCGACGGAGAGCTCGAAGGCAGCCTGTGCCACGCCGACTGCACCGATCGCCGTTCCCGGCCGTGTGAAGTCGAGCGTCTGCATCGCGATCTTGAACCCGTCGCCCTCGGCACCAAGCCGGTTCGCTGCAGGAACCACGGCATCGCTGAATGCGACGGCCGACGTGTCCGTCGACCGCTGGCCCATCTTGTCGAGGTGCCGTTCGACGATCACGCCCTCCGTGTCCATCGGAACGACGAAGGCGGAAAGCCCCTTGTTTCCAGCGCCCGGATCCGTTGAGGCGAAACAGACCATCCACGATGCAGGACCCGCGTTCGAGATGAACATCTTGGAGCCATTGATGACGTAGTCGTCGCCCCTGCGCACCGCCGTCGTCTGGATGCCGGAGACGTCCGAGCCGGCGCCCGGCTCGGTCAACCCGAAACACCCGAGGATGGGGGCGTCGACAAGAGGGCTGAGCCACTGCTTCTGCTGCTCCTCCGAGCCGGCGATCAGGATCGGGCCTGCCGCTAGGCCGTTTGCGCCGATCGAGGTTCCGATGCCCGAGCAACCCCAGTTCAGCTCCTCGGAGACGAGGATCCCCTCGAAGCACGGCAACTCGAGCCCTCCGAGTGCCACCGGCAAATGCACGTTCATCAAGCCGACCTCGTGCGCCTTGGCAATGATGTCGGTGGCATGGATCTGCCCTTCATCGCACTCCGCAGCGCGCGGACGGATTTCCTTCTCGGCGAACTCGCGGGCGAGCGCGCGCAAAGCTCGCTGCTCGTCGGTCAGGCCGAACGAGATCCCGCCGGCGACCGCACTCTCGACTGTGCCCATGATCTGCCTCTTCTTCCCGGGAGACGGCGAGCACCGACCCCGTTCACGTGTATCGATTGACTAGTCAGTCAATAAGTGTAGAGACAGGGACCGCGGCCGGTCAACCCCCATTCGCACTTCGGTGCGCGGAGGTTCGCGTGTGGCGCTGGCACCAGGCGAGCGGCGCTCGCAAGCCGCTACTCGACGGCATCTCGTGGACGGTGCGGAGCGGCGAGCGCTGGGCGTTGCTCGGGCCAAACGGTGCCGGTAAGACCACGCTGCTCACACTTGCCGCCGCAGCCGATTTCCCGAGCAGCGGCAGCGTCGAGATCCTCGGCGAGACGATGGGCCGCACCGACGCTGCCCGCCTGCGTGAGCAGATCGGAAACGTCGATGTGCGTGACGGTGATCGGTTCGCCCCCATGCTGACCGTGCGCGAGGTGATACGAACGGGGGCGACGGGCACGATCGGCTACTTCGAGCAACGACTGGGCATGCTCGACATCGACCGGGCGGACACGCTGCTCGGAACGTTCGGGCTCGGCCCACTCGCCGAGCGGCGCTTCGGCGACTGCTCGCAGGGTGAACGCAAACGCGCCCTGATCGCCAGGGCGCTCGTCGGAAGGCCCCGCCTCCTCCTGCTCGACGAGCCGGGCGCGGGCCTCGACCTCCCCGGTCGCGAGATCCTGCTCGGGTCGCTCGCACGGCTCGCCAACGCCGATCCCCGGCTGACGATGATCGTGACGACGCATCATCTCGAGGAGCTCCACGGCTCGACGACGCATGCCCTGCTGCTACGCGACGGCCTCGTCCTCGCCGCCGGCCCCGTCGAGGAGACGCTGACGGACGAGCTCCTCACGGCGTGCTTCGGGATCCCGATCGCCGCGCAACGTCGAGGCGACCGCTGGACCGCCACGGCCGGGTAGCCGGACGGGATGGGCATGCGCCGATCCCCTTCGGTATTTTCTATCTATTCCGCATGTCTCGAGTTTTACGATCCGGAGGTTCCGACCCGTGACCACGACTGCTGCTCTTCCCGCGCTCGACCCGCATGACTTCCTCGCGATCGACGCGCTGCTCGACGACGAAGAGAAGGCGATCCGCGACACGGTGCGGCAGTTCGTGCGCGAGCAGGTCGTGCCCTACGTCGGTGACTGGTTCGAGCAGGGCATCCTCCCCCGTGAGGTCGTCTCGGAACTCGCGAAACTCGGACTCTTCGGCATGCACCTGGACGGCTACGGCCTGCCGGGCGCGAGCGCAGTGGCGTATGGCCTCACGTGCCTCGAGCTCGAGGCAGGCGACTCCGGGATCCGGAGCGCTGTCTCCGTGCAGGGGTCACTCGCTATGTTCGCGATCTGGAAGTGGGGCTCGGAGGAGCAGAAGGAGCGCTGGCTTCCGGGGATGCACACGGGTGACGTGATCGGCTGCTTCGGGCTGACGGAGCCTGACGCCGGTTCCGACCCTGGCACGATGCGCACGCATGCACGCCGCGACGGGTCCGACTGGATTCTCAACGGCGCCAAGATGTGGATCACGAACGGCTCGATCGCGGACATCGCGATCGTCTGGGCCCGCACCGAGGACGACGAGATTCGCGGGTTCATCGTCGAGAAGGGAACACCCGGCTTCACGGCTCCCGAGATCCACAAGAAGATGTCGCTCCGAGCCTCGGTGACCTCCGAACTCGTGCTCGACGACGTTCGCGTTCCTGCGGACAGCATGCTCCCGGGCGCATCGACCCTCAAAGGTCCGCTCTCGTGCCTCAACGAGGCGCGGTTCGGGATCGTCTTCGGGGCAGTCGGCGCGGCACGTGCGTGCTTCGAGGAAGCGCTCGCCTACTCAAAGGAGCGGATCGTCTTCGACAAGCCCATCTCGGCCTACCAGCTGACGCAGCAGAAGCTCGCGGAGATGGCGCTCGAGATCAACCGCGCGACCCTGATGGCCCTCCACATCGGCCGCATGAAGGACGCGGGAACGCTCCGCTCGGAACACGTCAGCCTCGGCAAGATGGGCAACGTGCGCGGCGCAATCGAGGTGTGTCGTAGCGCTCGAACGATTCTCGGCGGCAACGGGATCACGCTCGAGTACCCGGTGATCCGACACATGAACAACCTCGAGTCGGTGCTCACGTACGAGGGAACGCATGAGGTGCATACCCTCGTCGTCGGCGCCGCGCTCACGGGTACCCCGGCGTTCCGCTAATGCCCATCAAGCCTCTCCGAGCCGTTGCGCCCGCCTGCGGGCATCGCTACACGATTGACACGTCCTCGTCGCCGAAGCGGGCCGTGACGACCAGTTCCCCGCCAGCGCGCCGATGTAGTGGTTGAGCGTGGAGGTGCGCACGTCCCATCGGCGTTCGCGCTTCCATACCCCCGGCAGGGTCATGTCATTCTGATGCGAGCTCCTCGGCGCGGATGAGCGAGAAGACGAGCGGAACCCCCAGCAGGACGAGGATACCGAGGATCGGAAGCAGGATTTGGTACCCCTGGGTCTCGGGCAGGTAGGGCGCCAGGACGTCGATCAGGATCCCCGCGAGAAGGGTTCCGAAGATGAGTCCGATTCCCTTGGTCGTCGTCGCGAGCCCCGCGATCGCGCCACGGTCATCCGGCGGCATCAACTTGAAGAGCAGCCCCCAGGCAAGCGTCATCACCGTGCCGGCGAAAATGGCGACGACGAAGATTCCGACGAGGTACCAGGCATGCCACTCGGTCGCAAGCCCGCCTGCGAGCAAGCCAAGGCCGTAGACGACGGAACACCAGGTGATCACTCGTGCGAGCCCGAACCGATCGCCCACCGAACCCGCCACGAGCGCGGCGAGGATATAGCCCGAAGCGACCGCAGCAAGAACGAGGGTCGAGGTCGACAGAGGCTCACCGAGACCGACCGTGATGTAGAGGATGACGAAGGTTCGGGCCCCTGCGAAGGCTCCCTCCCAGGCCGCATTCGCAAGCAGAAAGCGGCCGATGTCGGGGTTGCGTCGGAGCACACGCCAGGAGTGGCGGATATAGACCCGAACCCCCTCGAAGACGCGACCATGCCCACCGTCCTCGCGGAGCAGGAGCACCGGCACGAGGCAGGCGGCCGTCACGACCCCTGCGGCCACGAGGAACGGCGCCGGCTGCCAGAGATGGAACAGCAGGCCACCGAGAATCAGACCTCCACCGAGAGCGATCCCCCGGAAGACGTGCTGCACGCCCTGGGCGCGCCCGTAGACGCTCTCCGGCAGCAGGTCAGGGTAGAGACCGCGGTACGGCGGCTCGTAGACGTAGTAGGCGAAGAAGAAGGCGAAGACGAGGAGCGCCGTCGTCCACAGACTCGGCATGAAGGCCATCAAGGCAAGGCAGAAACCGAGCGGCCCGACTGCGACGAGCATGAACGGCCTCCGGCGGCCGAGCGGTGTGTGAAAGCTGTCGCTCCAGGGTCCGATCACGAGGGGCAAGGTGAGGGCGAAGGCTCCCTCGGCCGCAAGCACCGCTCCGATCAGGGACGTCGAGTCCGTGTACTGACCGAGAACCGGTGGAAGGTAGGCGGCAGTCGTCGTCAGTGACCAGGCGAGGCCGAACGCACCGACGCCGAGCTTGACGATCGTCCCGACACTCGACGGGCCTTCAGGAGCCGACGACGCCGCGGACGGTAAGACCGCCGCAGACGACGTCGATGATTGTCCGCTCTGCACGGGCAACCTCCTCGTCACCGTCGGGGAGCTGACCGAGCACCCAGCCCGTGAGGATCTCCTCGAGCCCGCCGTAGAAGATCCAGCTCGCGAGGCCGGGGTCGAGATCGGGGCGGAAGATGCCCTCGGCCTGTCCTCGTTCGATGACCCGCTGGATCGTCGAGAACGCGGCTCCGATCTCGTCGACCTGATCGTTGAGGTGCGAGCTGCGCGCCACCTCGCGCACCATCACGCGCACGAGGTCAGGGTCGTTGCGCCACGTACGAAGAAGGATCTTGGCGATCCCGCGCAGCTGCTCGTCGGCCGGTTCGTCCGAGCTCTCGACCCGGGCGAGACGGCCGAGGAGCTCTCCCCAGTTCTCGCGGAAGACCGTTGCCAGCACCTCCTCCTTGGAGGAGAAGTAGTGGTAGAGCAGGCCGTGGGCGATGCCCGCCTCCTCGGCGATGTCGCTGACCCGCGAGGTGTGGTAGCCACTCCGGGCGAAGACCCGAACGGCAGCATCGAGGATCAGCCGACGCTTCTCCTCGCTCGCCGCCTGCCGATCGCGCCCGGGGCGCTCCTGTGCGATTGAACGATCAGTCAAAGTGGACGCAGGATACGACGCATTGCAGATGACGTGCAGCCGCAGGAGCTACGCCGCAGTGAGGCCGAGCGCGACCGGCAACTGGAAGAGGTCGGTGATGCGGTCGGATTCGGTGACGTAGAGACCGTCGCGATCGACGAGAATCGCGCGCATCCCGAGCGCACGGGCGCCTTCGATGTCGTCCTTCATGGAGTCGCCCACCATCACCGCCTCGGCCACGGAGACCCCGAGGATGGACAGGGCCTCCACGAAGATCGAGGCATGCGGCTTCGTCCGACCGTGCGCCTTCGAGCCGACTGCGCACTCGACGCGCAGCATGTGATGGAGCGCGAACTCCTCGAGGTCGCGCTGCCCGTTGGAGATCAGACCGATCGAGAGCTCATGCTCTCGGAGCAATGCGAGAACGGGGAGTGCGTCGTCGTAGAGATGGAAGTTCTCGTGGATCTCCCAGCGCCTCACCATGTCGGCCGCGCAGGCGCGCGCGCCGGCCGCGTTGCCCCCCATTCCGCGCACGATGTCCTCGGTGAAGGTGACCCACAACTCCTCTTCATGGACGAGCTCGGGATGCGAGCGGAGGTCTTCCATTGCCGCGAGGCGAGCCGCCTCGTACCGGCCTGGATCGAGATCGAGCCCGTGCGCGAGCCCGACACGGCGATACGCATCGGGCCCGAGCTCGGGCCCGGGTCGCGAAAGCGTGAAGTCCACATCGAAGATGACCGCCCGCAACATCTCTCGAGCATACGCAGCGCTAGCGCTATCAGCAGCCACACACTGTCGGCCGGAGCCGGGCTTGCCCCGGCGGGAGGCCAGCGAACCTCAATCCGTGCCGCGGCCGAGGAGGGGGCACGTGGGGGAACCAGGGGTTCCCCCACGCTTATCGGGGTGCCCAGATTCGAACTGGGGACCTCTCCGACCCGAACGGAGCGCGCTACCAGGCTGCGCCACACCCCGAGCGCCCACAGGGTACCCGCTCGAGCCTCCCGTAGTGGATGGTTCAAGCCTCCTGGCCCTACACTGTGCTCGTGGCCGGAAGGGACGAGATCGTCGCCTACGCGAATGCGCTGCTCGAGGTGGACCGCTGGCCGGAGTTTGCCCCGCCGGGCCTTCAGGTGGTCGGCAGCGACAACGTGACGCTGCTGGTCTGCGGCGTCTCGAGCTCGCGTGAGCTCTTCGAGCGCGCCGGCGCCGAGGGGGCCGACATGATTCTCGTTCACCACGGGCTGTTCTGGCGCAACGAGCCGCTCGTCATCGACGCGCGCCAGCGTGGTCGACTGGAAGCGCTCTT
>JANOFZ010000483.1:0-1664 GCA_031413935.1 Thermoleophilia bacterium
GCGCTCGCGTCGGCTCTCGTGCTCCTGCCGACGTTCGTCGCGGGCCTCGCGGACTGGTCATCGTCCTCCGAGCGGCGGGCCAGCCCGTTGACGCCCGGGCTCGTGGCGTTTCTCCGGGACAGCGTGCCGTCCGGCGACGTGGTCTACTCCGACCTCGAGTCGAGCTATCGCATCGCCTCCGCCGCCCCCGTCTACATCTGCAACGCCCCCCCAGGTCATGTCGCCGACACGAAGCGTAATCGTCCCTACGTCCGCCGTGCTCAGTGGCGGCGGTTCAACCGCACCGGTGAGCTCGGCATCCCGAAGCGCTGCGGGGCGGCCTGGCTCGTGATCGATCGCGATCGGTTCGGGACGGAACCGAACCTGAAGGTCGTCTATCGCGACGGACGGTACGTCGTCTATGGAGTCCCGCAGTGAGCGACGTCGCTCGGGTGACGCCGTCCCGCCGCCGCGGCGGCGCTTTGCTCGCTATAGGGATCGCGTCGTCAGCGTTCTTCCTCTGGCTCGTCTTCCGCGACGCCGATCTCGATGCCGTCTGGGCTGCGCTCCGAAGCGCCGACATTGTCCTCGTCATTCTCGCGGCTGTTGTGATTCAGGTCGTGTACGTCGCCCAGGGCGCGCGCTGGCGCATCATCGCCAACACGCTCGAGCTGACGGTCAAGCGTTTCTATGCCCTCGTCCTGGGTGGGATCGGGGCGAACAACATCCTGCCGCTTCGGATCGGTGATCTTCTCCGCGCACGCTGGCTTGCGAAGGCGGCAGCGATCCCATCCGGCCGGGCGTTCGGCTCCGTGTTTCGCGACCGTGCCTGTGATGTGCTGACGCTCGTCGTCGCGCTTGCGGTCTCGCTCCCGGTCGTCGGCGACCCGGCGTGGGTCGAACGGATCGCGCTCGGAGGAATTGCGCTCGTCGCGGTGCTCGCGCTCGCCATTGGCGGGGCAGTCGTCTACACGCGTACGCGTCCTCGAGCTCGACGAGAGAGCAGGAGTCGAGCGAGGCAGTTGCTCCGCGATACGGTTGACGAGGTCGCCTCGCCGATCGGCCGCCGCCGGCTCGTCGTCGCGCTCGCTCTGAGCGTCGTCGCGTGGGGAGCATGGGCGATTGCGGCCGGACTGATCTGCCGATCTCTCGGCTTCTCGCTCTCGCCGATCGAGCTCGTCTTCGTGACGGCAGTGATCAACCTCGGGGTCGTGATTCCGAGCTCACCCGGCTTCATCGGCACGTACCAGTGGCTTGCGGTCTCGGCCCTCGGCGTCGTCGGCGTCGACGGTGAGGTCGCAATCGCGTTCTCCCTCCTCATGCAAGCGATCTGGTTCATCCCAACGACGATCGTGGGAGGCGTGATAGCCGTGCGAGAGGTACACCGAGACCCTCGCCGGCTGCCTGCCGAGAGCGAGCCGCCAGTACCATCGCCCGGATGAAGGTCCTGCTCGTGAGCTTCTACTTTCCCCCGGCAGGAGGGGGTGGAGTGCAGCGTCCCCTCAAGCTCGCGCAGTACCTTCCAGCGCTCGGCATAGAGACGCATGTGCTCGCACCCGACGACCCCCAGTGGATCCACCGCGACGAGGCATTACGGGTACCGACGCAGGCCTGGGTGCATCGGGCGCGGTACCTCGGTCCGAGCGGGCGCAAGCCCGCGGAGGAGCTGCATGGCAAGGTGGGCG